>NZ_JBHUSF010000146.1:0-21260 GCF_042673295.1 Rhodococcus sp. NPDC057014 | reverse complement strand
CCGTGACGCACCTCCAGTGACAACAGAAAGGCAACCCCATGAAGATCGGCGTCATCGGTGCCGGCGGCCTCGGAACCAGCTTGGTGCGCAAGCTCACCCAGGCCGGGCACACGGTGCAGGTCGCGAACTCTCGCGGTCCCGAGACCCTGGCTGACCTGGCCGCGGAGACCGGCGCGACCGCCGTTAGCGCCGCTGAGGCCGGCAACGGTGTCAACGTCCTCATCGTCTCCATCCCGTTCGGCAACATGCCCAGCCTCAAGCCCGTCTTCGATGCGCTCCCCGAGGACGTCATCATCGCGGACACATCGAACTACTACCCGTTCCGTGACGGGAAGATCGAGGCCGTCGAGAACGGCCAGGTCGAGAGCGAGTGGGTGCAGGAGCGAATTGGCCGCCCCGTCGTCCGAGTCTGGAACACGCTCATCGAGGCAACGCTGGTCAACAAGGGCCTCCCTGTCGGTTCGGCCGGCCGCCTGGCGATCCCGGTTGCGGGCGACGACGCCAATGCCAAGAAGGTCATCACGGGGCTCGTCGACGACACCGGCTTCGATAGCGTCGACGCGGGTCCGATCGCGGACTCCTGGCGTATCCAGCCCGGCGCGCCGGCGTACTGCACCGAGCTGACCGTCGAGCAGCTCGAGGAGGCGCTCCAGCTCGCCGATCGAGAGACGGACCCGCTGCGTCGTGAGCTGAACCTGCCGATCCTCGCGTCATGGAGTGACGGAAGCCAGATCCACGGCGACGAAATGGTCGCACTCTCGCGCGCCATCGCGCGGCTCCCCCACCGCCTCGGCATCGGCCTCTGAACCAGGACGCGGCCGGGACCGACCGCCCGCGGTTTGTCGCCGTCTGGATGTAGAGCGGGCTGTAATGCGTGCGTTGCTGCTCAGGAGGGGGCGCTGTCGTGCTGACGTTGGAACGGCAGAAGACAGTGCGGGAACCGCTGGAGGACCGGTGATCCATCACGGTCGATCGCCCGCGCTGAGCGTTGGTCGTCGGGCACCGTACGCCGCCGTAGCGTTTCGACCGGAGTCCGCTAAAGAGGCGCACAGCACGCTGCGGCTTTCGTTGGCTGAGTGTGACGAGATCTGAGGCGATATCGCCGGCTGCCATTCGCCCGGGCGCGTCGCGATTATTGGGCGTGCACCATCACGATGCCGCGGCCGTTGTCACCGTCACTGTTGACACCCATGCCGACGAGTTGCGGCTGTGTGCTGCACGGCATCTTCTTGTTGTCACTTACCGCGCCTGTCGTGATGATTACGCCACGACGGGCGCGGCAAGCGACGATGTCGTGGAAGCGCCGGTCTCACCGACGACGCGGTCGTCCTCGACGATCCGTCACAGCGCGATGATGTCGGCGTGCAGCGCGATACCGTCTTGTCGACGGCCTTGCTCCAAGCACGACTCAAAGTCCGGAGTCCGCGCGACCGAACCAACCCGCCTCCTCGAAAGCCAGTCACCCATCCAGTACCGAGAATGGCTGAGCCCGGATGGATTCCGCAACCAAACGTTGAGTGTTCACATATCATGACGAACGCTATTCCGACCCCCTCGACCCCGAAAAGCTGTCCGCTGATGACACCTCAAAGGGCGTGGCATTCCGCTGCCTCGTCGACACCGGTGTAGTCCAGGGCATGTTCGCCGAATACGAAGGGGTGCAGATCTTCCAACGCTACCGCCGCGGCAAGACCTACCGCGCCCAAAATGTCCCCGGCCAGGATGTTGGTAGCAGGCGTGTCGGCTTGAATTGAAGAGAACCTCCGTTGAGGTGTGGCCTGTCTATGGCCCAGGACCAACCGGGGGTTCTCCTGCCCCAGAGCAATGCCCGAACCACGTTCCACGGCAGGGTGCTGATCGTCGATCGGTACCGCGAAGGCTGGCCATCGCGGCGGCAATGGGCACTTCCCGCAACTGCGTGAGCAGGCGGATCTGCCGACGCGGTCGGGACTGGATCGGTCCCGAACTCGGCCTCGCTGCCCGCACTGAGTCGGATCATGCGTCGTCACGAGATGCCGTACCTGTCCGAGTGCGATCCGATGACCGGGGAGGTCATCAGGGCGCCTCAAAGACCACTGCAATTTGCTACGAACGCGACCGGCCCGGCGAGCTGGTGCACATGGACGCCCGTGAAGCTCGGCCGGATACGAAGATGGTGGCGGGTGGCGTGCCCACGGACGCGCCGACACCGTCCGTGACCGCACCACACGCCTGGGGTTCGACTTCGTCCACTCCCTGGTCGATGACCACTCCCGGCTGGCGTACTCGTAAAGTCCTGGGCGACGCGAAGGGGCCCACGTGCGCCGGGTTCCTCGTCCACGCGGTGGACTTATTCCGAGCACACGGGATCGACCGTGTCGAACGGCTGATGACAGACAACGCCTGGGCCTACAAGTACTCGCTGCGTGAACTCTGCGCCGAGCTCGGGATCACCCAGAAGTTCATCAAACCCCATTGCCCCTGGCAGAACGGGAAAGTCGAACGACTCAACCGGACCCTTCAAACCGAGTGGGCGTATCGGCACGTGTTCGCCAGCAACGATGAACGGGCTGCAGCCCTTTGCACCGTGGCTCGACTACGACAACACTCGACGTCGCCACAGCGCACTCGGAGGCAGCGCACCGATCAGCCGTCTGCAACCAACCTGATGGCCGAGTACACCTAAGCGGGCCGATAATGCGCTCTCCGACGCCCCGTTCGGCTACCGAACAGAAGATCGTCGCCCGAGTCCGACCCGATTCCGTCAGTCAACGAGACCTATTGACGGGTTCGTTTTTGGTCTGTAGAAATAGATCTACATCACATACGTGGACGACGCTACCTCACCGGCCGAGGTGCTAGGCGCACGGCGAGCGCGGCTGGCATAGCAGTGCCCGCCCCGGCTCGCTTTCCTGCTCGCCACATGGGGTCTCACCTTTCAGAATAGGAAGACGTGCCATGGTTCTGAACGAGTCAAGACCGTTGCGCCCCCCTGCCCATGGAGCTTGACGATTTCCCGGTGCCGAAATAACTGAGCGACGTAAAGCGTAAAGGAAAACATGGAGACCTCTGCAGAATATTCAGCCGGATATACAGCATTCGACGTCCGGGACCGACTTGCGATTATCAATGTCATCAACAGCTATGGCTATTATATTGACCAGTCGCGGTTCAATGAATTTTGCGACCTGTTCACCGAGCTGCCGACCATCCAGATGTGGAGCGGGCAAGACCTACGGGTCGACGAATGGGAGAAGTATCGAGATTTGGTCATCGACCGCCAGCGGGCATTCGAGCGCAACAACGTTCAACGCAGGCATGTTCTGGCGACGCCACGTTTCGATTTTCAGAACGAGCACACAGCCTCGGGTCAAGCATATGTTCTGCTAAATTCGACGGAAAACGGCGTATCGACGCTCGTTTCGTCGGGATACTACGAATTCACCACGGTAAACAGAAGTGGCCGCTGGCGAATCGACCGCTGGATAGGCCATATCGATGCCGGGGAGTACGGCAAAGGAGTCGGAAAATGAAAGCCATCCCAAAAACACCGTTCATCACCGTAGTGATGAACGCAATCGGTGCCAGTTTCCAACCGGGAGTCGCAGCCGAAACGCAGCAGATGTCAGGGCTGTTGAGTCAGCGCATCCTCGCGCGCCTGGTTGGTGACGTCGAACGGTTGCCTGCCCTGCAGTCGGAAGCGATGGACGAGTACGCGCGCTGGCTCGCCGCCGCAGAGCCACTACTGCGACTCGCAGGGGACGTGGAACTAGCGATCGAACTGGAACGACAACTACAAAATCGTAACTACGCCGGCACCGAAGTCGCGGTACAGAAGATATGCGCGCGTCTTGCTGTGCAATCGGGCCGACAAGAGGACGAAAGCATCGCGAGAAATCTGCTACGCAAGGCGGCCGCCATCGCGCATCGAGTGGACATTGACTTTGTGTCGGCGTATCAAGATCCGCTTGCGCAGCAAAACAACATCGGCGAAGCAAGAGAATTGATCGACGCCGAGAAAATCAACAGCCTGACATCGTGGCTGCGTACACAATTCGTCGACAACTCCAATCTCACCGTAAGCGAGGTTGAGCTTATCCAAGGCGGGTTCTCCAAGCACACTCTGTTCCTCAACGTCCAAGGTGCCGAGACCATTCCGGAGACGCTGGTGATCCGAATGGATTGGCCGGAGAATCCCGTCGACACCACCGTTCTGGACGAGTTCGATATTATCAAGACGTTGTACGAGGCCGGTGTTCCCGTGCCTCGACCGTACGCCATGGAACCAACCGGATCCGTATTGGGAAGTCCATTTATCCTCCTCGACCGGATTGCCGGCGGCAATAACGGCGACAACCTCGATGCCAACAGCGGAGGCAAGGACCTCGCTCTGGACCTAGCACGTTCACTGGCCGCGTTGCATTCCCTGCCACCCGACAGTTTCGGCAACCACATCGTCGGTGCACACGAGAGTGTTCGCGACAGAATGCTGCGAGAGATTGGCGAGTACGAAGTCGAGTGGCGGGTATTGGGCAGCCCATCGGTCACACTCGAGATAGCATTTTCGTGGCTCAAGGAGAATATCGAACTGGCAGACGGACCGCGAGCCCTCGTTCACTGCGATATCGGATGTCACAATATCCTCACCAAGGACGATCGACTCGTCTCCATTATCGACTGGGAGTTGGCGAGAATCGGCACGGCTGCGCAAGATCTGGGCTACGCATATCCGACCGTGATTCAGCTCTGCGACTGGAACGATTTCATGGCGGCCTACGTAGACGCCGGCGGCAAGCCTCCGACCAAGCAGCAAGCCGATTACTACATGCTGTGGGGATTCGTGTGGCTCATGGTCAACGTTTCGAAGGCGGGGGTCGCATTCAATGCGTTCCCGGACGATATTCGACTGGGCTACGCGGACGCGTACCTGTCAATGCGATTCCAATCGCGTCTCGCCGATCAGCTCCAATCAATTCTGTAAAGATGGAGATAATGTGAGGATTACCATTGGAGCGTTGCTGCAGCCGCAGCACGGAGACATGAAAAAGCTCCGCGATAGGTGGATGGAGGCCGAGGACCTGGGCGCCGATATATTATGGACGTGCGACCATTTTACCGCGCAGGTCTTGTCGGAAGAAGCGGCGGAGGGTGCGCACACCGAAACGGTCACCTCGGGAAAGAACTTTGAGTCGACCTCAATACAGGCCGCCATGGCAGCAACAACCTCACGGGCGAGAATCGGCTGCATGGTGCACGGCAACAGCTTTCGCAACCCCAATCTCATGGCGGACATCGCACGTACAATCGATCACCTGTCCGATGGTCGCTTTATCCTCGGTCTCGGTTCAGGATATCTGAAGGCAGACTACGACGAGTACGGGTACGACTATGGCACGGCAACCAGCCGCCTGCATGATCTCGCACGAAATGTGCCGATCATTAAGAGTCGGCTGAAATCACTGAATCCGATGCCGCTTGGGCCGATGCCGCTGCTCATCGGATCCATGGGGGACCGGATCGGCCTTCGGATCGTTGCCGAACACGCAGATATGTGGCAGATGTACGGTCCTATGGAGAAGATCGACCACAAGATCGAGGTGCTGAAAAGACACTGCGCGGATTTCCAACGTGATCCTGAGGAAATCGAGCGCCTGACTTTGTACCTTCCCAAATTGCTTCCTGATACAGACCCCGACGCATACGTAGCCAAAGGCTTCCGTCACATCGACGTCGTTGTCACCGGCCCGGACTGGGATCTCACCGAACTGATGGATTTGCTTGCATGGAAGAAGTCGCGGGGTTACTGAAGCGACTTGGGCACAAATCTTCAAGGGTGAGTTCCCTGAGCCGGTCGGGTGCCAGACTGCGGGGGGCGGTCCCTTTCTCTCAAGTGATCGATCGCGGAGGGTCAGGTTGGCGCGGGTAGCACGCTGGGGTGGTCGATTTCGTGGGTGAGCAAGTCGACCCAGAGTGGTCAGGCGGCGAGTTGCACCTGGATGCGGCGAACGTGGGGGGTGGTCCGGCCGGCGATCGACCGCAGGCGCAGGCGCAGCCGTTCGGCTCCCGTCGCAGGGCGGGCTGCTCGTGCCAGGGACGAGGTCTGGGTTCGGGCCGTGAGCACGTAGGCGAGTTGCACGATGGCGAACCCGACCAGATTCTGGTTGGATCCATGCAGCGGAAGGTTTTTCAGTCCGGTAGTTTCGCTTTCCGGATGCGCTCCTCGCATTTGGAGCAACTGCGGTGGCGTAGTTCGAGGTCCTGGAGACGGCTGTGGCGGGCGTTGGTGACGAACGCGGTCAACTGCAGCCCTCGTGGTCGGTGAAGCCGTAGTTACGGCGCCCCTCAGCCCGACCGGCAAGGGATTAGCACGATGGGTAACACGGTGGAGGAGCTTGACGCATTGGCAATCATTTTCTAAGGAATTAGAATTCCCGGACGGCACCTGACCCCTGCGCGAGCGTCAGATTCACCGAGCATCTGACAGACCCAAGCAGGGTCCCACCGTGATCCGGTTGTAGTGCCAGGAGGGTATTGCGAGTGTCTGGGCGATCACCCGACGACGTTTGCCGCGGCGACCGTGCTTCTGGGCTCGAGCCCAATTTCCTGTGACCGCAGAGGGCGTCGGTTGCGTGGCCGCCCGGAGGACGGCCACGTGCCCGGGTTCACTGCGCGGTGAACCCGCCGTCGATCACGAGTTCGGTTCCGGTCACGAACCTGGACTCGTCGGACGCGAGATAGAGGACTCCGAGTGCGATGTCGATGGGGTCACCGACCACTCCCAACGGGTGCTGAGCCCGCATACCGGAGAGGTAAGCTTCGAGTCCTTCGGGGCTTTCTTCGCCCTTCTTGATGTTGAGCGGCGTGAGGATGGTGCCTGGGCATACTGCGTTTACTCGGATCCCCTCGGGCGCGTACACCATCGCGTCGGTCTTCGCCATGAGACGAACGGCGCCCTTCGAGGCGTGGTAGCTCGGTGCGTCGGCGTTGCCGACCAGACCGTAGATCGAGCAGATGTCGACGATGCTGCGCCCGCCGCGCCCCTTCCGCAGCAATGGGATTGCGTGCTTGGTGCAGAGGAACGGGCCAGCGACGTTGACTGCCATCATCGACTGCCATGCCGCGTAGTCGACCTCATCCGTCGGCTCGGCGGGTCCGGAGATGCCGGCATTGTTGACGAGAATCTCGAGCGCTCCGTGCTCGGCGGCTACCTGTTCCATCGCGGCGGCAACCGAGTCCTCGACCGTGACGTCGACGCGGTGGAATGTGACGGGACGTTCACGGGAGGTCAGGCGCTCGGCCAGTTCTTTTCCGTCGCGCTCGGCCACGTCGAAGATCGCCACGCTCGCACCCTCGGCGACGAGGGTCTCCACGATTGCGCGGCCGATACCTGATGCGCCGCCCGTGACGATGGCGCGCTTGCCGTCGACGCGGGCCTTGCCGACCGTTTCAATCGGGGGAAACGTGTTCATGTTTGACCTTTCTCGGTGCACGGTGTCATTCGACGACGATGCGGTTGCGTGGTTCTGGCAGCTCACACACTGTGGGTTCGGTGTTCTCGGGCATGAAGCTGACGGCGAACGACAGCGCCCGGAACGACCCGCTCTCGCGTGCCGGCCAGATCGAGTGGGGGGCGTTACGAGGGATGCGCAGCAGATCGCCGGGCATGAGCAGGCTCTGCTGGTCGTTCACCTGCACGATCGCTTCGCCGGAGAGGATCCGGTAGAACTCGTGCGTGTCGTGGTAATGCGGTTCGAGGTGGGTGCCGGGCTCGAGTTCGAACTCGGCGACGTACTCCAGGTAGGAGCCCATCGTCTCTTCTCGCACGGACTCTTTGGGGAAGGTGAATGTGGTCCTGCAGGTGCCGCCGTGCTCAACTGTCACCGGGATCGAGTCGGTGTTGCGCACGTCCACGTTGCTCTCCTTGCTGTCTGCCAGCGGCTGTTGACTGCTGGGTTGGTGCTTTGTTGCGTCGGGTGGTCGACGGTGCTCCGGCCGGGGTCTTGACTCGATGCGGCTCTGGGACGTCTGCTGGCGTTGACGTCGGGCCCGACTGCGAGCAGCAGGTGCGTCGGTGTTCGGATCAGACCGGAGATGGAGCAGATGCCGTCGCTGCTGCGCCACCGCGTCTCTTCGCAGCAACGGATTGCATGCGTGCACGGCACTGGCCAACGACAGTGACGGCGGCGAGCATTCGTTGCCACAGTGCGTCGTCGACCTCGTCGGCCCCTCCCCCGGGTCCCGTGAACGGCAGCGGCCGCTCCTTGTAACGCGCGTCGGCCGTGCTGAGTTCAGGCGTCGAGTCGCATTTCGATGTGGAGCAGCTGCACCGTGTCGCTGGTGCAGGTGATGTCGATGCGGCCGTGTGCAGGCAACGCGACTGCTGAGCTCTTGGCCACCGCGAAGTCGTTGCCGTCCGAGTTGGTGACGGTTGCCGTGCCGGAGAGGACGAAGAGGGAGTGCTCCAGTTCCTCGGATTCGAGTGTCAGCGTGGCACCGGCCTCGAGTGTGTCGATGCGAATGTCGTTCCACGGTCCGGCCATGACCTCGCGAATGTTGCTCGACTCTTCGTACAGATTGGCAAACTTGTTGCTCATTGAGCGTCCTTTCGGTTCAGGCTTCGGATTCGCTCGGCCGATACACGGGCAGCAGGTCGACGATCGACGGTGGAAGCGCCTCGACCACGATGAACTCGAGGTCGGTGTCGCCGATGTTCTCGATGGAGTGGCGTCCGTTGAGTGGGGTCATGGCAAGGTCTCCGGGTCCGACCTCGCGTGTCTCGCCGTCGAGCGTCATTCGGCCGGCACCAGAGACGATGAAGTAGATCTCTTCGGTGCGCGTATGGACATGTTCACCGATCGCTGCGCCGGGTGCCAATCGGTTGTGCTCGAACGAATCCCAGTCGGCATGCAACATCAGTCCGGTGACGAACCGCTTCCAACGGTTGACTCCGCGGCCACCGTGCAGCCCGTGCATCTCGCTGGGCGATCCGGTATCGGCCACGATAAGTGGGTGGGACATGTGTTCCCTTTCCATGTTGCGTTCGTCGAACGAGAACGACGGTCGAACGACTCGCCGGTACTCGCACGCGGCGGGCATTGTTGTGTTCAGTCGCTGCCGGTCGATGACGTCAGCTGCCCGGTCCCGGCGTGATCGAGAGCGGCTGCGGCGGTGCGGCGGGCTGCGGAGTCCGCCGGGCCGGGAACGGCGGGGGCGAGCATCACCTTGCCGGACCCGGCGGGGTTACGAGCTGCCGTGATCGCGTCCGTGCATGCGGTGAAGGGGAAGATGGTGGACACGGCCGGGGTCAGGTCCAGTCCCGTGCGGGCCATCAACCGCAGGGCGGATGCGAAGGCGGTCGGTGGGGCTCCGCTGGAGGCTTGGATGCGCAGGTCTCGGGCTTGGATCTGCCGGAGCGCGACATTGTGTGCGGTGCCGTGGGTCAGCCCCATGTAGAGCACCCGGGCGCGATCGGCGGTGACGTCGAGGGCGGACGCTTGCGCGAGCGGCGATCCCGAGGCCTCGACAACAAGGTCTGCGGCGGCCCCGAGACGGGCAACGATCTCCTCCCGCGGTTCGGTGGTCGTGGGGTCGAGGGTCAGATCCGCGCCGAGGTTCCGGGCGATGGCCCGGCGTTGCTCGCTGGGATCGATCGCCACGACCGGGCAGCCGAGCTGATGCAGCAGGCCGATCATGGCCAGACCGAGAGTGCCGCAGCCGAAGACGACGCTGATGTGTGAGGGGTCGGCGCCTCCGATACGGTGCAGCCCCTCGATCACGCAGGCCAAGGGTTCGGCGAGCGCGGCTTGCTGAGCACCGACATTGCCGGGGACGTGGAAGCACAGCGAGCGGGGGACGGTGAACGCCTCGGCCATCGCTCCGTCGGAGGTCAACCCGAACCAGTGATTGTTGCCGAGTGAGCCGTGCCCGACGATCAGATCACCGACCGCGTAGTCCTCGACCCCGGCGCCGACGGCCAGAACGGTGCCGGACCATTCGTGGCCCAGGATCACCGGATAGGTCACCGGGTAGTCGAGTTCGAAGTTGCCGTCGAGCAGTTCGAGGTCGGAGCCGCAGACGCCGACGAACTCGGGGCGCACCAGTAGTTCGCCGGGGCCGGGCTCGCGTGTCGGCACGGAGCGGGCGGAGACGGTGATCTCTCCGGCGGCGGTCTTGTCGACGACCACGGCGGACACGGTCTGCATCAACGGATTTCCCCTTCGGGTGGGTGCGAACGGATCGATGGTTGGGACGGGTGCGTGGGCCGGCAGGTGCCCACAGCCCACGCACCCGAGTTCGCGGGGTTACGAGGCCGGCTGGTTGCCGGTCAGCCGGGACATCAGCAGAGCGACCAGGATGATGCCGCCGGTGGTGGCGTCGATCCAGTAGCCGGGCACGTGCGAGAGGATCAGCACGTTCTGGATCAGCACGAGCAGCAGCACGCCGCCGCAGGCACCGGCCATGGTTCCGCGGCCGCCGTTGAGGCTGACTCCGCCGAGCACCGCGGCAGCGAAGGCACTGAAGATCAGATTCTGGCCCAGCGAGGCGGGAATGGAGGCGATGCGGCCGGCCTGGAGCAGTCCGGCGAGGGCGGCGAGGATGCCGGCGACGATGAAGACCGCCATGATGACCCGTTCGACGCGGACACCGGCGACGCGGGCGGCTTGCTGGTTGCCGCCGAGCGCGTAGAGCATCCGACCGGCCTTGTGCCGGGTGAGGAACAGGGTCAGCACGGCGAACACACCCACGGCGACGACGAAGGAGGTCGGCACCCCGGCGAAGCTGGACTGCCCCAGCACGGTCATCTCGGGCGGAAGAGAGGAGAGCGTCTCGCCCTTGGTCAGGCCGAGGCTGACACCGCGGAGCAGGATCAGGGTGGCCAGGGTGGCGATGAAGGCGTTGAACTTCAGGTAGACGACGAGGAAGCCGTTGAACAGGCCGATGAACGCGCCGACGACGAAGATCGCGACGATCGCCAGGATCGGCGATCCGAGGATGTCGAGGCCGCCATTGGTGGTGGACAGGAACAGGTAGGCGCCGACCATCGGGGCGAGGCCGAAGGTGGACTCGAGGGACAGGTCGAACTTGCCCGAGATCAACACCAGCGTCAGGCCCATCACCAGGACCGCGAGTTCGCTGGCCTGCTGGAGGACACCGAAGATGTTGTCGTAGGACAGGAACGAGCTGTTGAGCATGCTGCCGGCGACGATCACCACCACCAGCACGGGCAGGATCGCCAGCTCCGGCTTGCGTAGGAGCGCACCGATCTTCGAGATCACTGAGGGGGAGGCGGGGGGTGTCGGCGGTGCGACGGCGCCTTGCGGTGGGTTGGTAATTGCGGAACTCATGAGAATGCACCTGCCGACATTGTGGAACCTTCCATTGCTGCAACGAGTGTGTCTTCGGGGATGTTGCTGTCGTCGAGAGCTTTTCGGCCGCGCACCCAGACCTGAACACGGTCGCAGAATGCGAGCTCTTCGGGCTCGTCGCTGACGAGCAGGACGGCGAGGCCGTCCGCGCGGTACCGCTCGACGATGTCCATGATCGTGGCCTTCGACGCGATGTCGACGCCGGCGGTGGGGTGCATCAGGATCAGCACCTTCGGTTTCGGTCCCAGCGCGGCACCGAGCAGCACCTTCTGGGCGTTGCCGCCGCTGAGCTGTCCGACCGGCTGGGCGACCGAGGAGCAGGCGATGCCGAACTCCTCGCGCGCCTGCGCGGCGAACTTGCGACGGCCGCGGGTGCTGAGCAGCCCCCGCTTGCTCAGCTCGGGAAGGATCTGCAGGGTGATGCTGTCTTCGATCGACATCTCGGCGACCAGCCCGGTCTTGATCCGATCTTCTGGAACGAGCGTGACACCCGACCGGACGGCGGCGTGCGAATCCCACCGGCCGACCTCGGTGCCGTCGATGGTGAGGGTGCCGGTCCATTTCGGCAGGTGCCCGGCGATGGCGTGGGCAATGTGGCGGCTGCCGGATCCGGCGTGCCCGGCCAGGCCTACGACCTCACCGGCTCGCAGGGTCAGATCGAAATCGTCCTCGAGGACGTCGCACGAGAGCCCCTTGGCCTCGAGCACGACCGGGGCGGTGTGGTCGCGTTCGCGGTGCGCGCCGGTGCGGTAGCTGGTCGTGCGTACCGGCGAGTCGTCACCGACCATGGCGGCGACCATGTCCTCGGTGCTCAGGTCGGCGGCCCGGCCGTGCAGGACGTCGTGGCCGTTGCGCAGCACCGATACCGAGTCGCAGACCCGCGGGACCTCGTCGAGGTGGTGGGAGATGAACATGAACGTCACCCCGCGGTCGCGGAGTTGGTTGACCCGGGTGATCAGGGCATCGATCTCGCCGGCCACCAATTGGGCGGTGGGCTCGTCGAGGATGACAAACCGTGAGCCCTGGGCCAGTGCGCGGACGATTTCGATCATCTGGGCTTCGCCGACCCCGAGTTCGCTGACCCGCTGGTGCGGGGACAACGGGATCTCCCAGTCGTCGAGTTGGCGTTGGGCGTTGCGGTTGACCGTGCGCCAGTTCACCCAGCGCCGGTTGTTGTAGGTGCCGAGGTAGATGTTCTCGGCGACGGTCATGTCCGGGACCAGGGTGCGGTGCTGGTAGACGCACGAGACCTTGCTCAGCCACGCCTTGCGGTCGGTCAGTGCCGGTGCGGGCTGCCCGTCGAACTCGAGCGTGCCCGAGTCCAGGGCGTGCAGTCCGGTGAGGGTGGCTACCAGCGTCGACTTCCCGGCTCCGTTGCGGCCCACGATGCCGTGGGATTCGCCGCGCCGGATGGTGATCGACATGTCGTTGAGGGCGGTGGTGGCGCCGAAGCGTTTGACCGCGTGCCGGACGGTGACCAGTTCGTCGCCGGTGCCGCTGGCCGGGGTGATCGGTTCGGGATGGCCGTGGGTGCTCACTTGTTTCCCCACAGGTTCGGATCGCTCGCGTTGTCCTTGGTCACGATCGGGGCGGGCAGCTGGTCGACGAGGAAGCCGTCCTGCTCGACGACGACGCTGTTGTGGGAGGTCGGTCCGGCGGCGAGCTGGGTGCCGTCGTGCCCCTGCTGCAGGTACTTGACCGAGGTCTGACTGTATTCGGGCACCGGCTGTGAAATTGCGACGTCCATCGTTCCTTCGCGCACCGCCTCCATCGCGGACTTCCCGCCGTCGATGGCGACCAGTGTCACGTGACCGCTCTGGCCGGTGGGGACCAGGCGGCCGCGGCCGTTGAGGGCGGCGGTGACCGGATCGAGGTAGAGCGTGTCCGAGGCCAGGTAGACACCGGCGAGGTCGGGGTTTTCGCTGAGCACGGTCTGCATGACCGAGCCGGCGCGGGGACCGCTCCAGTTGGCGGGTTGCTCGATGACCTGAATGTTGGGGAACTTCGCCGCGATGGTGTCGGTGAAACCGGCGGAGCGGTCGCGGCCGTTGGAGGTCGACAGGTCGCCGGTGATGTTGAGAACCTTTCCGCCGTCGGGCAGCCGGGCACCCATCTGCTCGGCGGCGCTGGCACCCATCGCGTAGTTGTCGGCCTTGACCACCGCGTATGCGGTTCCACCGGCGGGCTTGTCGTCGACGATGACCACCGGGACGCCACGGCTGGCGGCGTAGTCGAGGGCGGGCTTGATCGCGTCCCGATCCACGACACCGGCCATGATCGTGTTCGCCCCGGCGGTGATGAGATTGCGAATATCGGTGACCTGCTGCCCGCTGTTGCGGTTGGCGTTGGTGGTCTGTACGACCTGGCCGCCGGACTGCTCGGCGGCCTGGGTGGCGCTGTCGATCAGAACCGAGAAGAACGGGGTGTCGAGGGCAGGGACCGAGATGCCGATCGCCAACGGTCCGCCGGCCTCGATGGCACCACTGTTGGGGCCGGTTCCGCAGGCGGTCAGGCCGGCGGTGGCGAGGGCGGCCGCACCGGCCACCGCGGTGGCGCGGACGGTGCGCTGCAAGAGACTACGCATGAGGGGCTCTCCTGATCTGCGGCTGCGAGAGCACGCATGAGATGAGATGAGCGGTCCGGTGAAGGCAGCGTTTGGAAGACGCAGTCGACGGAACCGGGCCGACTATTCATCTGGACTTAACTTGTGAACCAGATCATGCTCCATGTTAAGTGTGGTTGTCAACACTATTTCAGTGAAACTGGACTGGAGGCACCCGTCGAGCTCGGTCTGGAATCGCCCATTAGATGCAGCGAGGAGCGCGTATGCAGCGCGAAACGGTCGGCGCAAGCGCGTAGGAAGAGATCGCGGCCCGGCCGGGCCGGTCGAATTGGAGCCTGTTGCGCCCCGTGAGCAGATCGAACGAGCAGGTTCGCTCTGCGTACACAAACTTTAGTAAGAGTAAATATCGGTACCGGGCGGGAATTGGGCGGCGTTTGACGTAGGTCGGGTCGCCGCGCACGGCGAAAGGGCTGGTGACATTCGAGTCGAGGTCAGGGGCGAGTAGAGACGGCCACGTCCACCGAGGGCGCGTGCCGAACCCAGTCAACGATGAGACACGCGCCATGCTGGCTTAGGTGGTCACGGGTGTGCCGGATCTGCGATCCGGATCAGGTCGTATGCGTTGGCCACCGACCGAATCGCAGTGTCGTGCGCGAGGCGCAGCCCGTCTTCCACTGGTGTATTGCGGTGCCTTGTCGAAATGATCTCCACCCCCCAATGGCCTCGATAGCCTGTCGAGAGAATCGCTGCGACGAACTTCGGCACATCGAAGTCGCCTTCACCGCAGTATTTTCTGCTGTTGACGGTGTCGTCCCAGAGAGTTCCATCTGGTGTGCTGGCGGCGTCGTTGAGCTCCACGACGAATACCATGTCCGGATCGACCGCGGCGACCATCTCCTCATAGGAAGTCCCTGCGCGGTTTATGTGCCAGATGTCGATGCAGAGTCCTCCAGCACGCTCTCCCGCATTTCTGACGATGTCCGCAGCCTCGCGCACAGTTCGGGGGTTGGCCATGGGCATGAACTCCAGCGCCGCGCGTACACCGTGGCGTTCAGCGTCGTGAGCGAGAAGCGCGAAGTGCTCGGTGTACTGGTCAAACGGTCGCGGATTGGGTGAGAGATCTGCACCCACCTTGATTGTCTGCACGCCGAGCTCTCCAGCGCATTCAAACATGTGAGTACGTATCCGGTCCGAATCGGCGCGAGCGGCACCATCCGCCCACCAGTCCGTCAGAAACTCGAGCTCGACGTGCTTCATCCCATTGTCCCGGAGAATCGCGCCCAATGTCGACAGCCCGATCGTCTGGCGCGCTTCGATGAGATCTTTGTGGAAAAGGCCGAACCCGGACCAGCCCGTTCGGCCGGCAGCCTCGATTCTTTCACGCAATGGGACCGGACTCATTTCATTGCCGATCGACGGCCCGGTCTTTCCCGCTGACGTCCAGCAGGAGGCCAACAGTTCGGTGTTGGTGGTCATAAAGTCCTTTGCTGCAAGCGGATAGCAGTTCGGTGCGTTTGCCGATTGAGCATCACCGGGGCGGGACGGGATCGGGTGCGTTGTACTTCTCGTGCGAGTCAGTACGGTTCTCCCCCGATGGGGAGGAGGTGTGGCCGATGCGATTCTCGGGAGAACAATTCGACGCCCACGTAGCCACCCCAACGCAGCGGGGAGAACCACGTGCGGGTCCGCTGACGAGGCCGGCCGTCGACTGCGGATTCGGCCTCGCCAGCGTTAGGGGATCTTCGGTAGGGCGCTGAAGGTGGTGGGACGGTCAGGTGATGGCGCGGAAGGATCCGCCGTCGACGCCGTACACCGAGGAGGTGACGTACGAGGCGAGGTCGGAGGCGAGGAAGACCACCACGTTGGCCACCTCCTCCGGAGTTCCGATGCGCTGCAAGGGAAGTCCGCGATGTTTCATCTCGACGGCGATGGATTCGTCGCGGTGCACGCCGTGTACGGCGGCGAACGTGTCGGCTAGTCCGCCCTCCATCAGCCACATCGGCGAGAGGATGGGGCCGGGTGCGACGGCGTTGACGCGCACGATCGGTCCCTCACTGATGGCGAGCGAGCTGGTGAACGACAGAATGGCGGCCTTGGACGCGGCGTAGTCCGGGCCGGCGGCGATCGGCTGGCGGCCCAGGTCCGAGGCGTTGTTGACGATGGCACCGCGTCCGGCCGCCCGCATGATCGGCAGCACGTGGGTGGCGGCGCGGACCTGGCTGAGAAAGTTCAGTTCGAGGGTGGACACCCAGTCGGTGTCGGTGAGGCTGTCGAAGGTTCCCAGGCTGCCGGCGCCGACGTTGTTGAACAACACGTCCACCCGGCCGTCGTAGGGGGCGAGGACCTCGTCGAGGCCGCCGGTCACACCGGCCTCGGTGCTCAGATCGGCGACGGCGCAGTGCACCTCGGTGACCTGCTCGAGTTCCTTGGCGAGGATGTCGAGGCCGTGCCGGTCTCGGTCGATCAGGGCGAGGCGGGCGTTCTCCGCGGCGAAGGCGCGTGCGGATGCGGCGCCGATTCCGGAGCCGGCGCCGGTGATGACGACGACCTTGTCCCCTAGTCCGGTGTCCATCGTGATTCCTCTCGGGTGTGGGGTGTCAGTTGGTGGCGGGTTCGGTGTACCCCTCGGGCAGGCAGCCGTTGGGGGTGAACTCGTCGAGGTTGTCCTTGGTGACCACCGGCAGCGGCATGTAGCTGACCGACGGCACGTCCTTGCCGGCGAGGACGTCCATCATGGTGGTCAGGGCGTGGGTGGAGTCCCAGCACGGTGACTGGAACAACGTCGTCGACATGGATCCGTTCTCGAGCAGGGTCCGGGCGACCGGGGCGTAGTTGTGGCCGAGGAGCTTGACCTGTCCGGCCATCCCCGCGGCGTCGAGGGCCTGTGCGGCGCCGGAGGCCATGATGTCGTCGGGGGTGACGAGGGCATCGATCTGGTTGCCGAATCGGCTGATCAGTGCGCTCGCGGCGGTTTGGGCCTGGTTCTTGTCGAAGTTGCCCGGCTGGGAGCCGAGGAGCGTGATGTCGGGGTGGTTGGCCATCTCGCGTTCGAGGCCGATCTGACGGTTGATCGCGGCCGCGTTGCCGGGGGTGCCGCCGATGTAGACGTAGGTTCCCTTGCCGCCGAGCAGCTTCGCGAGTTCCTTGCCCTGCAGTTCGCCGATGCGTTGGTCGTTCGGTCCGGTGAACGCGTGGTAGAGGCTGGTGTCGAGGCCCTCGGGGGGCTGGGAGTTGCTGATGTCGACCGGGATCCCGGCGCGCTGGGCCTGGATGAGCATGGGCTGTTCGGCGCCGTACAGCGCGGGCCAGATGACGATGCCGTCGACCTTCTTGGCGATCGCGATCTTCATCTGCGATGCCTGCACCGAGGCGTCATAGTTCGAGTTCATCACGAACGCGTTGACGTGGTGTTCTTCGGCCGCTTCACGCAGCGCCGAGACGTAGTTGCGGCCGTATTCGTGGTTGCGGTCCATCGGGACGAGAAAGGCGATCGTGGGCCAGTCCTCGTTGTCGGTCGCCGCGCCGGGGGCACCGCACGCGGTGCCGGCCAGCACGGTGGCCGCGCAGACGGTGACCGCGAGTGCGGCTCGGCGGAACAGAGAACTCTTGTGCGCCATCATCGTGCCTTTCCTGCTGCGACGGCCGTGGGGTCCGAGGATGTGCCCGTGACCGGCCCGAGCAGCGACGGCAGGCGTAGGGCCCGCACACCCTCCTTGGTCAAGACGATCGCGGCGAACAGGATCGCGCCGATGGCGATGCTCTCGACGCTCGAGTCCAGCCCGCTCATCTGCAGGCCGATGCTGATGCCGCCGAGTGCGATCGCCCCGATGACGGCGCCGATCACGCTGGCGCGGCCGCCGGACAGGCTTGCGCCGCCGACGACGGCGGCCGCGATCGCCAGCAGCATCACCGTCGAGCCCAGCG
This sequence comes from Rhodococcus sp. NPDC057014, assembly GCF_042673295.1. NCBI lineage: Bacteria > Bacillati > Actinomycetota > Actinomycetes > Mycobacteriales > Nocardiaceae > Rhodococcus > Rhodococcus sp. NPDC057014. The sequence goes on along the minus strand of NZ_JBHUSF010000146.1, from coordinate 3,428 downwards.
TGGGTGAGGCGGCGACCAGGTTGAGGGTGTCGACGACACCGGCGAGGCCGGCGACGCCGCTGCAGATGGTGAAGGCGAGGATCTTGCGGGTGTCGATCGAGATGCCGCCCGACGCCGCGGCTTCGGCGTTGCCGCCGATGATGTAGAGCTCACGGCCGGTACGCATCTTGGTCATGAAGAACCACAGGGCGGCGGTCGCGGCGACGGCGATGACGATGTCCGGGGTGATCTGCCCGATCAGCGGGACGCTGAATTCCAGGGCCCGGGTGGCGTCCTGCAGTGGCACCGGGGCGCCGTCGGTAATCGCCAGGGCGAGACCTTGCAGGGTGATCAGCATGCCGAGGGTGGTGATGAAGGAGTTGATGCCGACCTTGACGACCAGGACACCGTTGATCAGTCCCACCACCGCACCGGCGATCAGCGCGAGCGGAATCGAGACGGCGAGGTTGCCGGAGACCTGGGCGGCGACGGCGGCGGTGACGGCCATGGTCGAGCCGACGCTGAGGTCGATCTCGCCGAGGACCAGAACCGGGACCAGTGCGATCGCCACCAGCCACACATCGACGATGCGGGACAGGGCGATCCCGTAGGAGCCGAGCGCGGTCGGCTGGACCGCCAGCAGCACCAGAACGACCAGGGCCAGCAGGATCACCGCCCGGAATGCGGTCCAGCTCTTGAACTGGGTCAGAAGAGTGTGGCCGTTCACTTGAGACCTCCACGTCGGCGCAGGACGGCGTCCGCCGCGAGAGTCGCGACGATGATGAATCCCTGCACGAACTGTTGCCATTGGAACGGCAACCCGACCAGGGACAGCACACTGAGCAGCACCTGAACGAACGCGACACCGAGGACGGTCCCCAGGATCGAGCCGCGGCCGCCGAAGAGGCTGGTACCACCGATGACGACGGCGGCGAGGGCGTTGAAGTCGTAGCCGGCAGACATCGTCGAGACGGCACTCGAGCTGTAGCCGGCCAGCGCCATGCCCGCCGCGGCGGCCCCGAGGGAGGAGACGGCGAACGTCAGGGTGAGGGTGCGGGTGGTGTTCAGGCCGGCAATCCGGGCGGCACCGCGGTTGGTGCCGGTTGCCCGCAGCGAGTACCCGAAGCTGGTGGAGGAGAGCAGATTGTGGGCGAGGACGGCCACGACGGCGAAGATCAGGAACACCACCGGAATGCCGGCGACGGAGGCGTTGCCGATCCACGACAGCAGCGAGGTGTTCCCGGAGTACTGGGCGCCGCCGGTGAGGTAGTTGAGCACGCCCATCCCGGCGGTGGCGGTGGCCAGGGTGACGATGACTCCATTGCCGCGCATCAGGCCGGCGCCGATACCGTTGACGATCGCGAACACCAGACACGCCAGGATCGCGGCCGGTGCGGCCACGGCGATGCCGTGCGGGCTCAACGCGATCACGACGATGGCGGCGAGGGCGATCTGCGGCACCACGGACAGGTCGATGATCAGGCCCGAGACGACCACGAACGTCATCCCGAGTGCGACGAATCCGAGGAACGCGCTGTTACGCAGCAGCGTGCCGAGGTTCTGTGCGGACCAGAAACCGTCGAGCCCGACGGCCGCGAACAGCAGTAGCGCGATCAGCGCCCCAGTGACGACGATGACGGTGGGGTTCTCGTCGAATTTGCGCCGCAGGGGCGGCACGTACGGTGCGACCCGCCCTGCCGGGGCGATCTGGGTGTCAGACATGTGCGGCTTCCTTGCGTTGGTGCGTGGTGTCGTGATGGGTGCCGAGCCGGACGATGGCCTGTTGGTCGGCCTCGGCGGCGGACAGTTCACCGGTGATCGTGCCGTCGCGCAGGACCGCGATCCGGTCCGACAACGACAGCAGTTCCTCGAGGTCGGAGGAGACGACGATGACGGCGGTGCCCTGCGCGGTCAGGTTGCGGACCAATTCGTGTATCTCGGCCTTGGCGCCGACGTCGACGCCGGCGGTCGGCTCGTCCAGAACGAACAGTCGCGGGTTGGTCGGCAGCCACCGGCCGAAGGCCACCTTCTGCTGGTTGCCGCCACTGAGCAGTTTCACGGTGGCAGAGGTGTTCGCGGGGCGCAGGTTGACCTCGCCGGCGAGGCCGGTGGCCATTTTCTTCAGTGCCTTGGTGCGGATCTGCCCGAACCGGCTCAGCGCGTTCAGCGAGGGCAGCGCCAAGTTTTCGCGGACCGACCGGGTCAGCAGCACCCCTTCGGTGCGGCGGTCTTCCGGGACGAAGGCCACGCCGGACCGGACCGCGGAGCGGTAGGAACCGATGGTGCGGCGGTGGCCGTCGCAGCTGAGGGTGACCGATCCACGGGAGCGGGGTTCGAGGCCGAGGATGGCCCGGACCAGTTCGCTGCGGCCCGAGCCCATCAGACCGCCGAGACCGAGGACCTCGCCGGCACGGACTTGCAGGCTGGTGCCGAATACTCCTGGCGCCCAGAGGTTGTCGACGGACAGGACGACCTCACCGAATGAGTCCGTCTTCTCTTCCCGCTCGCGGTGTTCCTGGTCGAGCAACTTCTGCCCGACCATGCTTTCCACCAGGCGATCCGAGGTGGTCTCGGCGAGGTCGAGGTGGTCGACCAGGCGGCCGTCGCGGAGCACGGTGGCGCGGCTGCACAGCTCGAAGATCTCCCGCAGCCGGTGCGAGATGTACACGATGGTCACCCCCTGATCGCGCAGAGACTTCAGCAGATCGAGCAACTGGTCGGTCTCCTGGGGCGTCAGGGAGGCGGTGGGCTCGTCGAGGATGAGGATCTGCGGGTCCAGACGCAACGCCTTGGCGATCTCGACGAACTGCTGCAGAGTCGCCGGCAGCTGACCGACGAGGGTGTCGGGTTCGATGTTCACGCCCAGCCGCGCGCACAGTGCGGCGGCAATCGAGCGCATGGCCTTGCGGTCGACGAGCCCGCGTTTGGTGGGAGTGGTTCCGACGCAAATGTTCTCGGCGACGGTCAGGTCCGGGCACAGGCTCAGTTCCTGGTGGACCAGTGCAATGCCGGCGGCCTTGGCCGCTACGGTTCCCCCCGACAGCGGCTGCCCGGAGACCAACACCTGACCCTCGTTGGGGGTGTAGAGGCCGGCGAGCACCTTCATCAGCGTGGACTTGCCGGCGCCGTTCGCGCCGACGATGGCGTGGCAGGTACCGGAGTCGATGCGGATACTCACGTCCTCGAGCGCGTGCACACCGCCGAAGTGCTTGCTGACCCCGGTCGCCTCGATGGCAGCGGGTGACGAAACGGAGATCTGAGAGGTCACGGGGGTCTCCTGATGCAGGCTGGGGAAACGTGGTATAGCGGGCTCGGGATGGCGCCACCACGGCTATTCATCGTTACTGAACATGTGATGCCAACCATACCATTTAGTTCAGCGTGACTGTCAACACCGGAGTCTCTCCCGGAGCTTTAAGCCTCAGAACTTCATTAGTGATGAAAGCAAG
>NZ_JBHUSF010000145.1:0-21522 GCF_042673295.1 Rhodococcus sp. NPDC057014 | reverse complement strand
GCCGGTGGCTGCGCCGGGGCTGGGCACGTTCGCGGTGGATGCGCAGTGGCGGGTGTATCTCGATCCGGCGTTGCTGGTCGGTGCGAACGCGTGGCCGGTCCCGGTGGCGGGTGCGGTCCTGTTGCACGAGGTTGGGCACTTGCTGCGGGCGCATGCCGCGCGCGCGGAGTTGTTGCCGAAGCCGGTCGCGCATCTGGCGTGGAACTACGCCGCCGATGCGGAAATCAACGATGACCTTCTCGCGGCCGGTGTCGGACTGCCCGACGGGGTGATCACCCCGGAGTTCATCGGGTGCGCATCGGGAGGCATCGCGGAGGACTACTACACGCACCTGCTGGATCCGTCTGCCCCTTCATCTCCGAACGCAGTCGGCGATGGTGATCCGGGGTGCGGGTCCGGTGCGGGGTGCCCTGCCGTGCCCGGCGAGTCGGGTGCGGCCGGGAGTGAGGTCACCGACGGTCTCGACGGCGCGGAGGCCGACCTGGTGCGGCGGTATGTCGCGCAGGCCGTACGGGAGTCTTCGGGCAAGGGGCGGGGGAGCGCCCCGGCCGGGTTGGTGCGGTGGGCCGCTGAGGTACTGGCACCGCCGACGGTGGCATGGGATCGGTTGTTGCGTGCGGTGATCCGGCGCGTCGTGGCGGATCAGGCGGGGCGGACGAACTACACGTATTCGCGACCCTCGCGGCGCGGGATCCCGGGCATCGTCGCTCCGGCGATGCGCGGCCCGTCGATCACGGTGTCGATTGTGGTCGACACGTCGGGATCGATGTCGGCAGACGATCTGGATGCGGCGATGAGTGAGGTCGCCGGGGTGCTGCGGGCTGGCGGTGTGGCACGTGATCGGGTGCGGATTCTGGCCTGTGATGCGTCGAGCACCACGGCGCAGCCGGTTCGGTCCATCGCCGACGTGACACTGATCGGCGGCGGCGGCACCGACATGCGGGTGGGTATCGCGGCGGCCAACGCTGCGCGCCCGCAACCGCATGTGGTGATCGTCCTGACGGACGGGGACACGCCGTGGCCGGATCGCCCGTCGCGGTCACATCTGGTGTGCGCGGTGATCGGCAGTGACACGGCGGCGGGGCGGACACCGTCGTGGGCGTCGACGGTGTCCGTGCCGGTCGGCGCGGGAGCACGCGGATGAACGCGGCAGACGGCGGCGCCCTGGTCCGCTACGCCGACCGGGTGTTGGCCGGTACCGGGATCACCGCCCACCAGGTCGCGGCGGTAGTGGCAGGCACGGCGACCGATGCGGCGGCGTCGGCACTGCGCGCCGGGTGGCGCTGCGCCGCGAATCCGGTGCAGGAGACCGGCGAGGAGCGGGGAGCGGTATGAGCGTGGAATGGTTCGACCTCGCTCAGCGGCTCTATGCCGCCGAAACCCGGTCGCCGGTCGCTCGGCTCACGCACACCACGTTCGTGCCGTCCACGGCGGCGCTGGCGGTGCGTGCGGTCGCCCGTGGTGGCAGCACCGCCGTGGCAGTGGCAGGGTTCGGCGGCCGCGAGGAACGGGCCCGCGACACCGATGCCCTGGCACTGCTGGCCGCACACGGCGGCACCATCGTGGGGCGCTGCGACCCGGCACCGTTGCTCACCGACGACACCGGCACCGTGGCTGCCCTGCTGACGCTGGCGCGGGCGCACGCACACCACCCGGACCCGCAGGTGGCCGGCGCGGCGGCCATGGTGGCGTGGTGGGCGGATCGGGCAGACCATCCCGGCACCTCGGCGGTGGTGAATCTGGTGGCCGCGTCGTCGGCGCGGTACGTCCTCGGCACCACCCCGGACGCCGAACGGTCGGCGACCACCTGGCGGCACTGGTTCGGCATCTGCGATGACAGCGTCAGCGGCTTGCACGAGTGGGCCGCGACGATCGGCGGCGGACCGCTGCTGCCACTACTGGCGCCGATCCACGAGGACGACCGCTATTCGTGGGACCGCGCGCTGTCGGCAGCGACAGCCGGGCACGATTGGTCGCGCCCGGACACCACCGCCACCGCCGCCATGGGACTGCGCACCCGATGCGATGCCGCCGACCTGAAAGCTGCCGCCCTGCTCGATGATCCGCTCTGGCGGCAACGCGCAGTCCATACCGGGCACGTGGCGGTCGGGGTGGCATCGGTGACCCCGCCGCCGACAGGCACGCGTCGGCGGGGCGTCTCGCTGTCGGTGACCTGCGAGCGGCTCGATACACGGTTGCGTCTCGGATCCGAGGTCACCGGCTGGATGGGCAGCCCAGCGGACACACCCTTCGAGCGGTTCTGCGCCGAGGTCACCTCGGCACAGGTCGTGGAGGGAAAATTGGTCCTCGGTCTCGGCCCGGTCGGCGCACACGCCCCCACACCGGGAGCACGGGTGTGCGTGATGCCGCAGCCGCCGTCCCCGCAGACGATGCGCGCGGGTCGGGGCCGATACTGGCGGCTCTACCGTGCCCGCCGTTCCTGGCTCTCCACCGGCCACACACCGGTCGCTGCGCGGCGTGAGGTTCCCCTCGACGTGCTGATCGCAGGCGCAGAGGACTAACCCCGCCAGCCAGACACTCCCACCCACAACATCATGCTCCGCACCACCTTTCGTGAAAGGTCGCACCGTCATGCGCATCCTCGCCCCCCGACCCGACAACCCCAACCCGGCCCCCTCGAGCGCACCGGCACCCGGGCCGAGCGCGCCACCACTCACACAGTGGCCGGGATCGCAGATCATGTCCGACCCGATCACCGCCCGTGTGCTGTTCTCGGTGTGGTCGGGTGATCCCGCCGTAGTGGTCCCGTCGCCACCCGGCGCGGGCAAGACCCGACTCGTCACCCTCCTCGCGGCAGCATTGGCCCACCGCGCGGATCTACGTGTCGGCATCGCGGCCCAGACCCGCGAACAGGCAATGGAAATCGCGCGGCGCCTCGGCACCCTCACCGATCGCGCTGCACTGATATGGAAAGCGAAACCGCCGAAACCCGACAGCGGCCAGACGCCCACGGTGTCAGGACAGAAGGTGCGGTGGCCCGGTGAGGTGGGTGCGATCCTGATCGGCACGACCGCCCGATGGCTGTTCGCCGACCCCGAGAAAATCAGTGCCGACGTGCTCGTGGTCGACGAATCCTGGCAATGCACCTACGCCGATCTGGGCGCACTCGGCGCCATGGCCCGGCAGGTGGTCTGTGTCGGCGATCCCGGTCAGATCGATCCGGTGGTGACCGGCGACGTGTCTCGATGGGACGGCAGCGATACCGCCCCGAACCTGCCGGGACCGATCGCACTGCAGGCCGCACACGGCGACGCGGTGGGCGTGGTCCGGCTGCGCCACACCTGGCGGCTCGGACCCGGCACCACCGCCCTGATCGGGCCGTTGTTCTACCCCGACCTGCCGTTCACCTCCCGCCGACCACCGGAGCACCTGATCGACGCAGGCGGGGTCGTGCCGGAGCTGGCGCACCGCCCGGTCACGGTCCGCGGCGGCCCGTCCGATCCGGCGCTGGTGACCGCGTGCGCACAGCGGGCGCGCGAATTGCTCGACACCGTGCTGGTCACCGCCGAGGACCAGCGACTCATCAGCGCCGCCGATATCGCGGTGGTGGTTCCCCACGTGACGCAGGCGGCGGCGATCCGCGCCCTGCTGTCCGATCACCCGGACGTGCTGGTCGGCACCGCGAACTCGCTGCAAGGGCTCGAGCGGGCCGCTGTCGTGGTATTGCACCCGCTGGCCGGATACCGCACCGCCGAGCCGTTCAGCCTCGATCCGGGCCGCGCCTGCGTGATGCTCTCCCGCCACCGCGCCCACATGAGCGTCGTCATCGATGACGCGAGCGCCGCCGTACTCGCCAACACCGAACCCTCGACCGCGCACGCCACCAATACCGCCCTGTTGGCCGCGCTGCACCGCACTCCCGCTGTGTAGCAACCCATCACAACCAAAGGAGATGTGGGCAAGGCCCGACGACATCATGACCGAGTTCCGCGCAGAACGGCTGCCGGACGTCGACTGGGACGAAGCGCAGCGAAGGGGAGCGGTGCACTCTCGCCGCCGAACTGTACGGCGCGGACTGACGGAACCGGCGGCTGGAGGGGTCCGTCCGGACCTGTTCGGCCGCCGGTCCCCGGCACCGGGTGCGCCGGGGACCGGGGTACTTCCGATTCCCGTGCGGTCATCACACGTGTTCCTGACCGCGCGATTTATGCGGGTCGATCTGCGTGAAATGCTGCGTGTCGACGTGCGTGAAGCTGTGCGAATTAATGTGCGTGGAGTTGTGCGTGGCGGCAGGCGTGCCGCAATGCGTGTAGACACACGGGAGCAGATGCGTGTGGTTCAGCGAGACGTCTGTAGTTGGAGGCCGAAGGTCCCGGAACCTACGCGGCCGAAGCAGGGTTGGCCAGTGGCGGTCCCGGAGTGCAGCAGAACAGTTCTGATCTATTTCGGCCACGTCGAATCCGTCCACATCGACTGGAATCTGACAGTCCTTCACCTCGCCGAGTACCGGAGCATGTGCCCATCTGCCCCTGTGCGCCTCAGAGCGCGCGAGTGTCGATCTGTCTGAGGGACAGGTGGTGGTGGCTATCGCATCGGGTGTGCTGAGAGCCGTGGTCCCCGTGGGCGGGGCCCGGGGGACACCCCGAGGGCTGCGAGGGGGCGCCGCTCGTCGTCCGGCAGTGCGTTGGCTCGCCACTTTTTCACTGCCCGGTAGAGCCATTGGCCTACCTGCTCACCGTCGGCGGTGACATAGTTTGCGGGGACGAGTGCGTCGCCGTGTTCTTCGCGGTAGGCGGCGATTTCGGTGAGCATCCGTCGCCGCTTACCGTCGGCCGGCGGCACGGCAGGGAGCGGAGTGCTGTCCTCGGTCCACACGAAGCCGATCGCATCGAGTTGCGTAATGCGTTGCGGCGGTAGGGTGCCGAGCATGCGGGCAACCCGCTGGCGGTCCTGCCAGCGTCCCAGTCGGAAGCCGCATTCGGTGACGTAGTCGGCGGGCATCACGAGTGCGGGGTGACGGCGGCGAAACTCGGCGTAGAGCTGCAGAGGTGAGGCCGCCGTCCGCCGTGCTCGCATCGAGATCACATCCTTGCGAAAAGCCGTCCCGTGTTGCCCGGTAGTCATGAAGTCAAAGTATGTCCACCTCTTTGACGATCTGTCACGGAAGTCGACGCGTGTCGGATGGCAACCTGTGCACAGGTCGTGAGAACTGGTGGAACTCAGAAGCTGATCGACTGTGTGAAGGACCCGTCCCGTTCTGGCGTTGGCCTGATCACTCCGGCGGTGTGCCCGCGGCGATCTCGGTGCGCCGTCGGGCGGCCATGTCGTAGTCACGGGTCACGCCTGGAACGTGCGGACCGGTCATAGGTTCCAGAGTCGGAGCAGCGCGGCCCGCAGGCTGGCGGAGACGATGCGGTGGTCGGTGCGCAGCCGGGGACCCGGGTGCCCGAGGTCGGCGAGCAGGACTTCCGCGTCGGTCACCGCGATCGGCTCCAGGTCGATCCGGGTACGCAGGTGGTGTGCCACCGCTGTGCGGGTGTGGGGGATCGCGATCGAGTCGGAGTCCACGACCGCGGGCGGGTAGAGCCATGCGTTGTCGGCGGTGACCTGGAGCAGGACGTCGCCCCGCTGGAGCCGGCCGCGGCCGCGACCGGCGGGGGTGTCGATGCGGAACCATTCGAGCTGGTACTTCGCCGCCGGACCCGCGGACGTACTGTGGAGGCGGGTGTGGGCTGCGCGCTCGTGTTGTTCCGCGGCGCCGGGCTGGTAGTGGGTGATGTGCCACAGGAACATCCGGGTTACCGGGGTGGGGAGGAAGTCGGGTTCGGCGCGGTTGCGGCCGCCGATCCCGGGCAGGGGTACGGTCCGGCCGATCTGCCAGATGGCGGTGGCGTTGTCGAGGAACACCTGGTCGACCTCGGTGATCTCGTCGATGCCGTCGATGAATGTCCGGACGGCGGACACGACCTTGGGATCGTCGGTGATGACCACGGCCTCATCCGAGATGGTGGAGCTGTGGGAGGCGCCTGCGGAGCCGATGACCGCCCACCTGGCGGTGGCGATCAGGCCTGTGTGCAGGTTCGGTGACGACAAGACCCGCACCCCGGCGGCCACGTAGTGCGCGAGCGCGGCCGGGGAGGTGGCGTGGGCGCGCACCGCGGCCCGCGAGGCGTTCACGACGAGGACGTCTCCGGCGCGCAGCGGCAGCAGGTCGGGGGCGTCCTGGCCGAGGTAGGCGATCGCGGCGTGCCGAGGTCCGCGCGTGCGGATGGCGCGGGTGATGTGCGGCCAGGGGCTCGGCCCGTGGAAGGTGGTCCCCATACGGGGAAAGAGTAGTGGGATGGTCACTGCGGCCTGAACCCGTTTGGCCTGCGCATCAACTAAAGGTCACTATCTCCCTCGAGGTACGGGTGATTGCTGGAGAAGGTTCCCGCAGCACTCTTCGAACTTCCTCGGGCACCACACTTGTCGTCTCGAGAGTGCTGCGAGCGAGTGCGGGATCCGGCTCGGCGCGCGGGAACCGGGGGGTTCAGGCGGTGGGCTGGCGTCGGATGAAGTCGGCCATGCCTGGGACGGTGAACGCGATGCGACCGTGTTCGGGGGACCAGATCAGGCCCTTCTTGATGGCGGAATCCCGGACATCGCTGACCGCGGTGGTCGCCACCCCCATGGCTGCGGCGACCTTCCCGGACCGGGGTGTGGGTTCCCCGGTTTCGGCGATGGCGCGCAGGTACCGGCGTTCCCGGTCGGTTGCCCGGGTCCACCGGGACGGGAAGAACCCGTCGTCCAACGCTCTACGGCCTTCCTCCACGGCGATGTGGGCGTCCTCGGTATCGAAGGGGGAGGCGGGGGCGGTGTGCCAGATCGCCTTGCCGAACTCCTGCAGGAAGTACGGGTAGCCGCCGCTGGCTTCGACGACGATGTCGAGCGCGTCCGGGGTGAACGCACCGCCGTGTGCCTCGACCGGGACCCGGAGTGCGTCGGCGGCGTCGGTGGGGGAGAGCGGTCCGATGGTGCGGTAGGAGAATTGCCGTTCGGCGTAGGAGCGGCTGTCGGCGAGCACCGCCGACAGGCTGGGCAGTCCGGCGCCGATGACGAAGAACGGCCATTCTCGTTGGCTGGCGCGGTGCTGCACCGCGAGCAGGGCGCCGAGCAGATCGGGGTCGAGGTCTTGCATTTCGTCGATGAACAGTCCGAACGCGGCGCCTTTCTTGCGCATGACGTCGCTGATCGCTTCGACCAGCTCCTCGAGGTCGAGGTCGATGTCTCCGCTGGCGGCCCGCCCGCCGAGGGCGAGTTCGATCTTGGCCGGGCCCAGGCCGACACCGAGGGTGAATCCGCGGGCGAGGGAGACGAGGTCGTCGATGACCTTGTGGAGTTGATGTTTGCGGCTGAAACGCCGGAGACCGACGGCGAGTTCGTGGCCGAGGCGGGCGCGGACCGCGGCGATCCCGGCCTCGTTCGGTCGGGCCTCGATGGTGATCGCCAGCCAGCCCTGCCGCTCGGCGTGCTCGGCGAGGGTGTTGAGCAGGGTGGTCTTGCCCACCCCGCGGAGCCCGGAGAGCACCATCCCGCGGTCGTAGTTGCCGGCCTTGCTGCGGGCGACGAGGAGTTCGAATTCCTGGCGTTCCCGGTCCCGGCCCTCCAGCGCCGGGGGCCGGAGGCCCGAGCCGGGTTTGAACGGGTTCAGCGCGGGATCCATATCGACAACTATAGACATTTATGGGAAGAGTGCCATAAACTCCTATAACTTCCCATAGTGGCCGCGGGCGGCCGGTCCGGTCTGGCTTCTTTGCAGCAGCAGCAGTGTCGGCGGACTTCCTCCCTCGCAGGGGCCGAGGGTTCCGTAGTTCTTCGGCGGAGACGGGGTGCGGTGCGCGTCGGGATCTCGGAATTCGCTCGAGGAGTGACATCGAGCGTGTGGGACTGGGCTGTAGATGATGCCGACGTTCGAGCTCCTACACGTGCGAAGTGATCGCCAGGGTGTCGCCCGTCGCGCCTCGACATGTCCCCAGCACCGAGGCATCGTGCGCCACCCGGGCCAGAAACTGCGCCAACGCCGCGCCACCTATGTGAGAAACGAGCCGGATCAGCCTAGAGCCAATACGGTCTGTCGCCGGATCGAAACGCACATTTTCACGGCCCCGGCGATTCTGGTGGGGAGTGGGGGAGTGGCAGCATTATCGCAGTTCAAATGGGATAAACAAGTTGTCGATGAGTGGGGAGCGGGGCACCCGAAGCGGTACTGAATCGGGTTCAAAGACACTCGATCGGGCCGGTAGCGCCGTTGGCAGCGCTGGCGGTCAGTCGCCGTCCACACCGCAACGCCGAGGTGCGGACACTCCCCTGATACCTCGGCCGGAAATCTCACATCCGTATTGGTCTCGACCGCCTGCCCGACGACCTGCTCTCGCCCGAAACCGCGGCATCGGGTCCCTGCGTCATTCTGTTTTCGGATCGAAGGGGGTCGGGATGTCGATGTTCCGATTGGTCGACGCCGCTCTTATTCGGGCCGCACGAGAGTGCCGTCCTTCGTGTCGGTCGGCGCGCCTCAGGCGTCTCAGGAGGCTATCCGCCTGAGACTGACGGCAGCGATTCAGCCGCCCCGGCGCCCGACTGGTGTTGACGCGGTACACACAAGACCGCGTGGCGCCATCACTGCCGGGCGAAGAGTGCCTCGATGAGCGCGGCCGCCGATGCGGTCTTCGCCGCGGTTTTCGTGGTGGCGTCGGCGGTGGCGGTGTGGCCGGCGAGGGACACGGTGGCGGTGAAGCGGAGTGCGTGCGCGGGACCGTCGGTGCGGATCTCCCACTCGGGTGGGGCCTGATTGTTGTTCTGGGCCAGGCTCATCAGCCAGGCGGTCGGGTTGGACAGTGCCTTGGACTTCTTCGCCCCGTCCAGATTCAATTCGGCCGGCGTGGTCTTCCGATGCGGTTCGACGGACTCGGCGGGCCCGGAATCCTCCGGCGCCGGTGGGGGAGCCGATGGCTCCGGAGGTGGTGGCGTGATGGGCCAGTCCGGTTCGGTGTCGGGGTGGTCGGTGCCGGTCAGCTGCGCGCGCACTGCTGCCCACAGGGCGGCTTGTTCGGCGGGCTTCTTCGCGGAGGCGGTGGTCCAGGGTCCACGAATGCTGCGGTGGGTGGCGCGGGCGGCGAACAGTGGGTGGTGGTCGGCGCCGCTCTGCCGGGTCTCGAGGTCGGTGGGGGGTTGGTCGGGGTGGGTTTGCCGCTGCCGCCACACCGACACCACACTGGGCCCCATCTCCGGGTGTGCGGCGGCGAGGGTGTCGAGGACGCGGAGTTGGATCGGGCGCCAGGTGGGGTCGGCGGCGTCGATCAGGACCGCGACGTCCGGGGCGGTCAGCAGGTCGGCGTCGGCGCGGCGGGCGATTTCGGCGGCGATCTCGTCGCGAAGCGGCCCGGTGGCTGCGGTCTTGAGGACCTTGTGGAAGGTGCGGGCATCGAGGGCGGTGAGATCGGCGGTGGCCTGCTCGGCGACGATGCGGTGGTCGGCGTGTTTGAAGTGGTTCTTCTTCGCTTCCCGGGCGGCGCGGGTGCGCCGGTTCAGGTCGGCGCCGAGGGCGGCGAGCTGATCGGGGGTGTAGGGGGTGGTGGTGTGGTCGAGGTGGGCGAGGATGATCCGCTGGTTGATCAGGTCGGCGACCCGGCGTAGCGGGGAGGTGACGTGGGTGTAGGCGCTGAGTCGTAATCCGTAGTGGCCGTGCACGGTCGGGTCGTAGGTTGCGGCCCGCAGCGTCGACAGCAGGCGGCCGCGGAGTTTCGCGAACAGGTCCGGGTCGCCGGATGCGGCGGCGATCTCGGTCATCAGTTCGTCGGCGGGGCCGGCGACCGGGTTGGGTCGGTGGTTGCGGAACAGCGATCCAGGGTCGCTTCGCAGACCCTCCGTGGATGGGGAAAATGTGAGTCGATGACCTCGCCCTGGTAGGTCGGCCGCACTGGCATGGGTAGCGGGTGAGAGCGCAGGCTTTCCGCGTGTGCGTTGCGGTCGACCCCGAGCCTATCCGTGGTGCCGGTGAGCCTGTGGAACAGCATGGTGGCGGAGGGCCAATCTTCATCCGCGGGAACCGTGGAATGTTGCCGTCGAGCACGAGTAAGAGAGTTCTGTTTTCATCCCGCCCTCCCCGCAACACACACCCACACAAGCGAATGCGTATCGGGCCCAGCCCGGGAACGGTGGTCGGAAATGGACGTGGTGCACCCGCGGTGCGCGGGAATCGACATTTCGAAGAAGGACGCGAAGGTGTGCGTGCGGATCCAGGGCCGCGGCAGCAGACGCACCTCGGCGACGGTGACGACATGGGGCGCGATGACCAAGCAGATCCTCTCCCTGCGCGAGCACCTGGTCGAGCAGCAAGTGACCTGCGTCGTGATGGAGGCAACCGGCAACTACTGGAAACCGTATTTCTATCTCCTCGAGGACACTCTCGAGGTGATGCTCGTGAACGCCCACGACGCCCGGAACATGCCGGGCCGCAAGAGCGATGTGTCCGACGCCGCCTGGCTGGCCGACCTCGGCGCCCACGGGTTGCTACGTGGGTCACTGGTGCCGCCACCACCGATTCGCCAGCTGCGTGATCTGACCCGGGCCCGCACCGCGCTGGCCCGCGACCGCGCCCGGCAGGTACAACGAATCGAGAAGGCTCTCGAGGAAACCGGGATCAAACTGTCCTCGGTCGCCACCGACATCATGGGGGTCTCCGGCCGAGCGATGCTCGACGCCCTCATTGACGGTCATGACGATCCCGCCGTCATCGCAGAGCTGGCCAAGGGACGGATGCGGTCGAAGATCCCGGAACTGGCCGAGGCCCTGACCGGACGTTTCACGCCCCACCACGCGTTCTTGATCAGCATGCACCTGACGCTGATCGACCAATACGGGCAGGCCCTCGGTGAGCTCGATACCAGGATCGCCGAGGCGATGGAACCTTTTCGGGCGGCCCGGGACCTGCTGACGAGCATCCCGGGTTTCTCGACGACCATCGCTGAGGTGGTCCTCGCCGAAACCGGCGGGGACATGCGGGTGTTCCCCACCGCCGGGCACCTCGCCTCGTGGGCCGGCACCACCCCCGGATCGCACGAATCGGCCGGTCGAGTCAAGTCGACAAAGACCAGACCGGGAAACCGATACCTCGAAGGTGCCCTCGGGACCGCGGCGCTGTCAGTGTCCCGCTCGAAGGGCACCTACTTCTCGGCCAAGTACAAGCGGATCGCGTCCCGGCGGGGTCCGATGAAGGCGCTCGTCGCCGTGCAGCATGCGATGCTCGTCGCCGCCTGGAACATGCTCACCAACGGCGACCTCTACCGTGACCCCGGCGCCGACTATTTCACCCGGCGCATTCCCGCCAAGACTCGGAGCCGGGCCATTGACCAGCTCGAGGCACTGGGCTACCGAGTCACCCTCACACCACTCGGTGACACCGCATAACCCCACCGCCGGACCACGACATCCCACCGGGACATCGGCGGGTCACCCCTACCCGTCCTCACCCGCAGTGGTCACCTAATTTTCGTAAGAGGATCGGCAATCCCTGCTCCACACACCACAGTGCGACCGCTTCGTTGGTGGCGATCATCAGCTCTTGGACGATGACGTAGGCGACGGTCCGCAGTTCGGCGGCGATCGCCACGATGGCCCCGTCCTCGTTGGTCGCCCAGCCGCGGGTGAGGTCGTAGAACGCCAGCGCGCCGCCGTCACGGCGGGCGCCGAGCAGGGCTTGCGCGGCCGCATCCGCCGCAGCCAACTGGGGGTGCAGCGGATGCTGCGGGTCGGTCAGGATGCCGGGCACCTGCGCGTGATCGACGGCCACGCACCGACCGGAGGGGATCTGCCCGCGGGCGACGGCGGTGTCGATCAGTCGGCCGTCGGTGGTGAGGGTGCCGGTGACCCGCAGACTGGTCCGCCGCGATTCGGAGGTCAGGGTGGCCGCCCGTTCGGCCGTGGCGCCGAGCATCGGAACGGTGCGGTCGCGCAGGTACCGGGTCTCGGCCCGCAGGAACGCCTGCTCGTCGGCGACCGACCCGAGGCCGACGACGTCGGCGACGCCCGCGATGTGAACCTCCACTGCCCATCCGCGGCCGTCGGCGAGGGGGGTGACGGCGAAGGCGTCGTCGCGGTCCCGCGCAGTCGCGGAGTCGATCATCAGCAGTCTCGACAGGTCGGTGGTAGTCGGTGATGCCATGGTCGCCTGCCCCCTTGATTCACTACAGGTCTTCGACGATAACCGGCTACGGACCCTGCGGGTCGCCGACACACGACGCCCGGGCCACCCCCCAGGCAGGTGGCGTTTCTCGTGCGAGGTCCCCATGGACTGGTGTGCGGTCAGCACTGGTGGGGTGTCACTACCCCGGCCGACGAGGTGGACGGTCGTGGCGGTGATTCTCGCGGGGCAGCACGAGCGGTCCCGATGAGGACGCCGAGCCCGTCATCTGGCCGGACATGATGATGCTCTGCAATTCAGGTGCCCCGGTCTCGTGGGATGTCCTGCTCGACGTCGACGTCTCCCAGCACAGGGACATGATCGTCTGAGGTTGTGCCCACACACGGTCACACACCCAGCCCCGCGGGGCCTGCGATTACGTGGAGTGGCCCACGCTGGTGCGTCGGGCACACAGCCGGGGCCGAAGGGGGATGCGGTCCCCATCAGGGCGCGTTCCGGGGTGCACTGGAACTACACCTATGGCTCTGTATCCACCGAAGGCGACCAGTCGGTGGACGTGTATGCCGCGGGTAGCTGGGATGACGTGCGGCGGGCGTATCGGCGGGGTGTGCTCGCAGGCGACGAGTGGGACATCCTGTTCGAGGGCACCCGCACCGCACGTCAGGCGCAGCGCGCTACGGGCACGGCGGTGAGCGTGGCCGGAGGACCACTGTGCGAAACAGTTTCTCGGCAATTGGTGCACCTGGGCCACCCACGGGCAGCCGCTGCACCCGGACGGTGGCCGGAGTGCCCTCGACCTGTGCGCGAATGATCGCCGTCGGGGCGCCACGAGCGGCAACGGCGGGACGGGATCCGGTTTCCTGTGGGCGTCCGCCGGCAACTGGCCGCCAACGACCCGTTGCCGAGTGGTGGGGTCGCGGCGCGCGGCGCCCACGGTGGCCGGGGTGTGTGGACATCGCGCAGTGTCGGTGACGACCTCTACGCTGACGGTTGCACGATGGCAGGTGGTAGCGACGAAGGACGCGGACTCTGTGTCCCCGGTCGCCGTGGACGGTTGCCACCGGTGTCGGATCAGTTGAGGACGGGAGATCGACATTCATTCGCACAGCCAGGAGTTTTATCTTGCGGAGATGACTCGTGCCACTGAGAAGGCTCGCACGCTGAACCGCGTGCAGTGGGCGTTCATTGCCGCCGCCGGTGCCTGTGCGGTGCTCTATCTCGTGTTTGACGCGTGGTGGTGGTTTCTGGCGATGGTCTTCGCGGCGGGATCGGTTGTCGTGGCGATTTTTCAACTCTGGGTGGTGCGAAAGGGGTTGAAGGCGTCCCGCGCGTTTCGTGCAGTCGGTTCGACGGACTCGCAACACCTGGAGGGCTGACGTCGGCCTCGTCAGATGTGGTGAAGGAGATCGGGCAGGGGTGAGGTGATGGTGGCGTGTGCTATCCACATCTGTCATTGGTCACGAAATTCCCCAGGTTGAGGGGTTTGTCCGTCACGTAATCGGATTGGCGCAATTATCGTGATTGCTCTGGGCCGCTTAGCTATCCGGCATGTATGGCACGGTTGCGGAGTAGGTCGAAGTTGGCTCCCCGGGGGTGGCCAGCATCGGCACAATTAGCCGCATGGGCCGATTGTGCGCCTGTGTGCGCAGCCCGATTATCCCGCTCATGGCCTGCCCGGCTGTCGGCCTCCATTGGCATGACACCCTGTGACGTGACTTCACGCCCCTCGACCGCCTGGGAGGACCCGCACCGCCATGACCACCTGGACCCTCTGGATCGGCGCCGTGCTGGTCGTCGGCGGCTCTGCCGCCCACCTCACCCGTCAGGCGGTGGCGGCCCGAGCCCTCTGGGTGCTCGCCGTGCTCGCCTTCGTGGCCACCGTGGTGGGGGCTGTCATCGTGTCCGAGGTCTCGCTGCCGCTGCTACTCATCCTCGTGGTCGCGATTACGGCGACCGTCGCCCTGGTCTCCGTCACCCGGCAGCCGGCACAGTCCGTCACCCGGGAGCCGGTAAGGTCCGGCACCCGGGAGCCGGCACGGTCCGTGGCCGCGCGCCGGGACGCGCTGTGATCACCGCGGTCTGCGCCGTCGTTCTCGGTCTCCTGCTCGGGGGTTCCGACCTGGCGGACCGCTGGCGCACCCGCCGGTCGGAGCGGGCGCGGATCGCCGAGATCGCCGCCGGTCTCGACCGCTTCCAGTGGTGGGTGCTGGAAGACCTCGCCGACGCACGCCAGGCGTTTCTGCGCCGGAACCGCACAGCAGGGGACGAGCAGGTCCGGGCGTTCCTCGCGGCCCGCGATGCCGCCACCAAGGTCGGCATCCCCGACGAGCTGGCGGTGTACCGGCTGGCCGACCAGATCATCCAGGGCCGGGACCGGCACGCCCTCATGTAGCGAGGTCCGCGCAGACACCACAACGGTCCCAGTCGAGTTCCACAGGCGCTGGCCACCGCGCTTTGCATCTGTCACGGATGGAGACCCGCTCGTGGCATCGTGCCGCGCGCCCCGCCAGGGTAAATCCGTCGGTGCGCTCAGTGGTTGCCGCGTGAGATCAACAACGTACGAATGCCAACGAACGTGCAGGTGAACCGCTGCATCGGAATCTTGGGCAGGCCGGGATGTTGGACATGGGACCGAGTGGCGCCGGGCCGCGCAGTCCGGTATACCTCTGCGAACAGGATGACCGGTTTGCTTTCTCCAGATGCGGTGTAGCCGGGAGCCCGTGGCCACGGCAGCGGCCCGACGCCAGTCTTTGGCCCGGGGATACATACCCGGGCTCGGAGCAACGACGGGTTCGGAGCAACGACGGGCTCGGAAGAAACGGAAAGGGAATCGGCAGTGGCACCCGCAGGAACCGCACCGAGACCGTCGTACGAGATCCCGACTGCCGGGGTGGGGTGGCAGGAGTGGGCGGCGTGCCGCGGACTCGACGTGTCGGTGTTCTTCTCCCCGGACACCGAACGCGGCCAGGCCCGGGCCCGGCGCGAAATGCGGGCCCAGCAGATCTGCGAGGGCTGCCCGGTGCGTGCCGCGTGCCGTGACCATGCCCTGGCGACCGGTGAACCGTACGGAACCTGGGGCGGGATGACCGAAACCGAGCGCAGGCGACATGCTCGCCGCCGCGGCGAACGCCGATCGCTGCCACCGCGGCGACCGGTATCCGACGATGCCGAACGCGAGTGGGCATCCTTCCGGTAGCGGACGCGGCACCGATCCTCGGATGCATCAGGGTCGCCGGCGCCGGCGGCCTCCCCCGTGCCCTGCTGGATGCACCCACCATCTGCGTAGGGTGTGGGATCGGCCGCCCGGGCGCACATCACTCGGAGGCGGTGGTGGTCGGCTTCCACGCGGCTGGATGGGGCGGCCTTGCCGTCGCACCGTCTGTCGCCATGCGTCCTCTCGCCGCGCCGTAGCCGTCGTCGCCGATCATGTTCGGCGGGCCGGCGCCAACTGGTGAGCGGTGGAGGTGGTCGTGGGCCGAACAGCGCCTGGCCTGCGCGCAGAATACGGCGAGTTCCGCCGCGCACCACCCCCACACAGGGCGGTTCGGCACCCCCATCTCGGTCCTCGTCCGTGGTGAGGTCGGTGTTCGTTTACTGCGTTGGGTTGCTGCGACCACGCAGTCGGTCACGGTAGTCGTGCAGCCGGACCACCGCCGAGGGCTCGGGGTCGACGAACAACAGACTCTCGTCCCGGAGGATCCGGGCGGCGACACGATCGCACCGATAGGCGAACACTGCGATGTGTTCGGACGCGGTGACGTCCTCCATCAGCCGCAGAGGAAGGCGCGCGATGCGGTAGCCGAGGCTGATCGCGTTCAGCGGTAGCGACCTCATCGTCGTCATTGCACGATGCTAGGCCGGTGCGCACGCCAGTGGACCACGCCGGTGGTTCGGCGGATCCCGCTGTCGGCCGCTGAGCTCGCCGGGGTTACCTGATACTTCCAGTACTGTCATCAGATCCGGACCGACGAAGAACGCGAGGAGTGAATCTGTGGCACGCAAGGTCGTGGTGGAGATGGTCGACGACATCGACGGCACCGTGTTCGGTAAGGACGGCGAGAGCATCAGCTACGCCGTCGACGGCGTCGAGTACGTGATCGACCTGAAGGACGAGCACGCGAAAGAGCTCCGCGAGACGTTCGAGTACTACATCGCCCACTCCACCCGGGTCGGGGGCCGCAGACACCGCGCGGACCGGTCGGCTGCCCCTGCTGCGCGGCGGTCGTCGGACGAGACGAAGAAGATCCGGGCCTGGGCGCGCGAACAGGGCTACGAACTGTCCTCCCGTGGCCGCATCCCCGCCGAGATCGAGCAAGCCTTCCACGACGCCCACTGACCACGGGTGACCCGTACTCCGGGTCGTTCACCGTCGGCGAACACCCCCGCTCCGTGGAGTGCCCGCGCAGGGGTCCGCTGTGGAACAGGCCGACGGTGGCGCGCATACCCCGGGTACCGCACCAGAACAGTCGCCGCGAGCGACCACGTGCTGCACGTCGTGAGGTCAAGCAGTGGTGACGATCCGACTCTCGGGATCGGTACCGCCGGTGCGCATCCGGTAGTGCGGACAGCCGACCACCTGGTGGGGCACTCGGATCGCCCGCCGGTCGGTGTCGAGGTAGAGCCGGTAGGCCAGTTGCCCGTCCCGGTGCTCGCCGGTGTCCGGGTCGACGGCGCCGAGGAAATACCCCTGCCCGGCGTCGATGCCGGCGAAGATCGCCCGCGCCCACTCGTTCGGTTCGGCGACCGGGAGATGCCGCGGCAGGCCGGTGGCGGCGTCGACGCTGTGTACGAGCACGATGACCACGAACCCCGAGACCGCCGGCGCCCACGGTGCGGCCTCGACCTCGAACACCGTGAGCGAGGTGTGGATCCGCAGTTCGACGTTCGTACCGGTCCGGGCCGGGGTGGTGATGATATGCGGGTCCGCCGACGGACCCAGTGTGGTCAGTAACGGCAGCACTGGAGGTTGCTCGGCGGGCAGATCGCCGGAGGGAGCGGACACCAGCAACAGGCTACGGGTTCACCCGTTCACGTCGTCCTTCAGCGATCACCCGCACGGGCTCGTGGACACGAGGGTCCACAATCGGTGTGTGCTGCGCTGATTCTCGGGCCGGGTGGGCGGCCGTGGCAGATCAGGGCGTGGCGCTGAGTGTCGCCGAGACCACCGATCCGTCGGCTCTCCGCGAGGGGAAGGTCCTCGGGCTGCTGTGCGGACTGCACCCCGGAACCTGGCTGCAACCGACGACCGATGTCCTGCGTCACGGAGTTGGCATGGTTCTGGGGCTCTCGAGCTGGTGTATGCGGCGATGGTTGCGGCGTTATGTGTGGCAGAGGGTTGTGCTGAGGAGGTCGTCGATGGCGTCATCGGGGTCCACGGTGTGGTTGGGTCCGAGCGCGATGGTGACTTGTTGGTGTTGGCCGCTGCTGGTGTAGGACCAGGTTTGGGTGATCAAGGCTTCGCCGTCGTTGCCGTAGGCGATGATGCCGCAAGGGGGGGTGGTGTGTCTGCGTAGGCCGAGGCCGTAGGTGGAGTCGGTCGCGCCGACGGCTTTTCATCTCGTCGACGAGGTGTCCGGGAGTAGCCGGCCGTTCAGCAGTGCGGTCCTCGGCTGGATACTGGGCTATTTTGCGGGTCACATTTCGGTGCGGTGACGCGGTCGTCGACGACCTAGTTTGCCGAAGACGCCTCGGCGAGAACGCTTCTTCGCCTTGGCTTCTTCACGCGCCGTTGTGCGTGCTTTCTCAGATCGCGCCGCTGTGCGATCGGCCCATGCGGCCACTGTGGCTTCAATGTCACGTGGCATGGTGATCAGCGGCGGTCCTGATGGCAGTTGGTAGCGAGCGTGCAGCACCCGTTCGTTGAACTGGGCAATCTCGTGTCGAACGGCCTTCTCGTTCGATAGCTGATCGAGTTGCTCGTCCAGGGCGGCGTCCTCCTTGCGCAACTGAATGGAGGGGGGCAGGAACGCGAGTCCCTCACGTTTCATGAAGCTCTTGAGCCACCAATCCGGGTCATGGGCATCGGACAGATCGAGTGGCTGACCGCTGTCGGGAAGGTCGTCAAAATCGCCCCGTTCGATCGCCTTTCGAATATGCATGTCGGCGAGCAGTGCGATCGCCGTCTCGGAGTCGAACGCGAAAGCGGAGGGGTTGCAGAACGTGAGGGGCAGCGCGTGCTCATGCATCACCGGCACTCCATGTCGCGGAACTATTTAGGTCACGTGTATTATGTCATGTGTATTGCGAAAGTGAGGGGTCCGAGTGCCGAAGCAGGTTGACCATCACGAGCGACGTGAGTCGATCGCTCATGCGCTCTGGCGCGTCGTTGATCAGCACGGCTGGGCACGAGCAACCATGCGTGAAGTCGCCCGCGAGGCCGGAGTCTCACTGGGGCAGTTGCAGCACTACTTCTCCTCACGCGCCGAGATGTTGGCCTTCGCGATGGAGTTTGCTTCAGAACAGACATCTCGCCGAGTCTCACGAAGCCTGAGGTCACTCGACCAACCTCCGCATCCTCGCGACGTGCTGCGAGTAGTCCTCACGGAGATGCTTCCTCTGCGACCCGACTCCCGTGCCACCAGCCGTATGAACGCGGCGTACGTGCTCGAAGCGATGCACGACCCATCACTGCGTCACCAGGTTGGCCTCGGACTGCGGGAGGGACGCGCGATGGTCGAAAGTCTCATCCGGGAGGCGATCAGCCAGGGGCATATCCGTGGCGATTGCGATCCGGTCATCGAAACGGACCTCGTCCTTGCGTTGACCGGCCTCGGTCCCCTTCTCGACCTCAACGTTATCGAACCGCACGCGGCGCTCGCAGCCATTGACCAGCATCTCGACCGACTCTTCGGACCCACGTCATGACCGACGCAGAGGTCGGGTGCGTCGCGAACCCACCCGCGCTCAACGCCGGGTCGTCACAGGCGATCGACGGGACGCGGTTTCCACGCGCGGTGTCCCGTTGGGGTCACGTCGGGACGATGAGATTTCTCTCCGCGCACGGTCGCCCCGAGTGAAAGAACACCCAACCGAATGAAGGAGAACCCCGATGCCACAGTACTTCCTGACCTTGCCGCATGACACCGCCGATGAGCCGACGATGGACTCGATGCAGGACATGGACCCCGCCGAACTCGAGGAGGTCATGGCTGCTGTAGAAAAGTTCAACACCGATCTCGTTGCTGCTGAAGCCTTTGTCACCGCGGGCGGACTACATCCACCCTCCACCGCGATCACCGTCGACGCGACCGGTGTCATTCCCACACACACCCCGGCACCGTTCGTCGAGGCGGCCGAGTATGTCGGCGGATTCTGGATCATCAAGGCCGCTGACGAGGACGCCGCCGTCACCTGGGCCGAACAAGCCTCCGCCGCACTGGGCTCACGCATCGAGGTCCGCGCTCTCCAAGAAGAACCCCAATAGACCGGGGCAGTGGATTACGGTCGCACTCTCGAAGCCCTGGCAGAGTGGGCAGACAGTGGTGAGGATGTCCGTGCGCTCGTCCTGACCGGATCGGCCGCCGCCGGAACAGAGCATGCGCTGTCCGATCGCGATATCGAAGTGTTCACCACCGATGTACCCGCGCTGGTGGTCCACCAGTCGTGGTGGTCCGGGCTGGGAAACGTCCTGGTCGTCGAGCGGCTTCAGGACGGGGAAGGCAATCCGACTCGCCTGGCCTATTGCGCTGGCGGGAAAATCGACTTCACTGTGCTACCGGCGCGGCAGCCGGTACGGTCGCAACTACGCACGACCGTACCGGGTGCTGCTGGACAAAGATGGCGCCGCCGCGACGACATCGCTGAATGAAGTCCTCGCGGATTTGCCGTCGCCCGAGGAGTTCGACGAGTCGGTCAACTGGACGTGGGCGGCGGCACTGATGCAGGCGAAGTCGCTCGTTCGTCGTCTCCCCGGAACTGGTGAAATCGCGCACGGGCCGCTCCTGCTGTCCGACTCGAACGGCTACCGAGTCCGGCAGTTCGGAAGAAACACTCCGACCGTCGAGCAAAAACCCGTCGCCGCAAGGAGATCCCCTTGCGGAATCACAAACCATTCCTGTCGTGGGTGCCAGAACGCCCTGATCGCCGACGCGGCGGGGGCATCGGCACGACCCGTCTCGCTTCGTAATGGCTGAAGAAATGCCAGGGAATTGAGACTGATTGCTGTGGCCATGCCGTGAGGCAAGCAGCAAGTCCGCAGTTCGCAGCGTCTCAGAATGCCACCGGCCGCGAGAACCTGCACAGGGCTTGGTGCTGATTGTCGCCGAGACCACCGATCCGTCAGCTCTCCGCGAGGGAGAGGTCCTCGAGCAGCTGTGCGGACTTCACCCCGAAACCCGGCTGCGACCGAGGACCGACAGTTACTCGAACACGCGTTCGAAGTACGTGGTACGCTCTCCCTTAGCGGGGCGAGTGGAGGCCGAGCGCCTCGGGAAGCATCCGCCCCGCGCCAACTTCAGTGCCGAGGTGAGACCGATGGACAGTGTGATGAGCAAGGCCGATGAACTCGATCGCTTGGTGGGCGAGCTGGTGAATCTGGATGAGCAGCGCGTGCGTATCGGTAACAAGCTCGTCGATCTCGAGCACTATTTCCGGAAGGCCGGCTATCCCGAGTTGTCGCGGCGTGCGCTCGATGCCTTCATGACGCGGTACCTGGGACGCGTCCTCGAGCTCGCCGACGGGATGCGCGAATAAGTGTGGAACCCGCCTGATGTCGACCTGACCGCGGAACCGTAGCCGCGCGAGGTCATGTCGGTCGCGGTGTGTACTCTGTGCGCAGTTCCGGGAATTCTCCCCCCAATTCGACTCTCGGAACCCCCGCCCCGGCGTCACCCCCCCCGACGTCGGGGCACCCCAATGCCCGGGACATCTCGCCGGACCGCCGACCGCCGGCGTCCGCGGTCCCGCGGCCCGGCGAGGTCACCTCCGGTATCCGGATCGAGCTGTCAAGGTCGGTGCCGGTGGCATTGTGCGGTGCAGCGGCACGCGGACTCGTCACGTGTCTCAGCGCATGGCACCGTAATCCGGCTCCATTCCCTGGAACTTCAGTCATCACGAACCCAGGCGGGCCGCCTTCGATGCCGTGCCGCGACGGACGATCGGGGACGCCCTCTCGTGTGGGCGGGCGGGTCGGTGACACCCGCGGCAGAGGCGGCGTGGGCCGATGATCAGCCCACGCGGATACCCTGGGCGGCGAGGAACTCGCGGGCACGACCCAGTTGGCGGTCGGTGGCGAAGGTGTACCACTGGTCGGCGAGGCCCTCCTGATGGACGAGGTCCCGGAACCGGCCGAACGCACCCTTGCCCTCGATCGCCCACTCCAGCCGCTCCCGTAGCCCCGAATCATGCTGCCGCTGGGCGAAGGCCGCCATGTCCCGCCACCCTTC
>NZ_JBHUSF010000144.1:0-21549 GCF_042673295.1 Rhodococcus sp. NPDC057014 | reverse complement strand
CGGTCGAAGACCGCGCCAGTGCCGACGTGGCGCGGCGAGCGCGGATGATGTTCCTTGTCGCCGGCTGAGAGATCAACCACACAGATCGCGCAAACGGAAGGGCGTCGCGGCCGACGCTGACCCTGTGGCGATGCCGGCAGAGCAAGGTGGAATCGACCGGACTGGTCAACGCACCCCTGTTCGGGTCGGCCTCACACTGTCGACTGTGCGAAGGTCGTGGTCGCGTCGCTGGCTCCGTCGCCGAAGAAGCACTGGGTAACCCATTGGATCAGTCGACTGCTCAGCGTCCATCTGGGAGTTGACAACCACCCGGCCGCGGCGTGAGTGCAGTGTCAAACCCTGGCGCGGTCAGAAGTGCTGGGCCGAAATGGAACTCGCCGCCAAGGTCACCGGTATCGTCGGGTTGTGTCTCACGCCAGCGGAGAACGCAGGCGTGCTCTGTGTGGATTGGAAGTCGTGGATCCAGGCGCTCGACCGAACCGATCCGATGCGGATTGGCTCAGTCGAGAAGCGCACCCATGACTAAGTGGTTGGGTTCGTAAATCCGTCGGGGGTCATGCCGTTTGTCGGGTTCGGTCGTGGTGGTCGAGTCGTTCGAGGCGTCGGTGCAGGTCCGCGGTGGTGTAGCGCCACGTGAACGGCACCGCGGTGGCGTTGTACCGGTCCTCGAAGTCGAGCAGTCGCCGTTCGACAGCATCGAGGTCTTCGAAATCGTTGGGCGAGAGCACCTTGCGTTGAATGATCGAGAAGTAGATCTCCACCTGGTTCAGCCAGGAGGCGTGCTTCGGGGTATGGACCATCACCGCGTTCGGATACCTCGCGGCCAGCCGATCGATCGCGGCCCCGCCCACGATGCGAGGACTCGTTGTCGACAACCCAGAACACCCGCTCCGCAGAGGCGTACGGCTGCTGGCTCATGACCTGATCGACCAGCGCGGTGAACGGGGCGATGCCCATCGTGGTTTCACACCGGCCGAACACCTTCGCCCGGTGCACGTCGTAGGCCGCCAGATATGCCAACGCCCCACCACGGCGGTAGTCGTGATTGGCGCGCATCGGACGGCCTGGGCCGGCCGGCTGCGTGCGATGGCAGCGCCGGCGGGCCTGGATGGACGGTTCTTCGTCCGCGGAGATCACGTACTCGTCCGCCCCCAGTTCGACGCCGTCGTACCTGCGGGCATAGAGGTCGAGGACGACGGCCGCCTTGGTCTCGAACTGCGGGTCCCGGACAAAGATCCACGACTGGTACCGCCAGGGTTTGAGGACGTCCTGCGCGAGCCAGCGTCGGACCGTCGAGACCGAGGCGCTGATGCCGTCGATCAACAACTGCCGGGCCAACTCCGGGGCGCTCCACCGCGACAGGGGCAGCTCATGCTCGGTGGGAAGCTGACAGGCCCATGCCTTCACTGCGGCGACCTGCGACGGCTGCCTTCACTGCGGCGACCTGCGACGGCTGCCTTCACTGCGGCGACCTGCGACGGCGAATACCTCGGCGGGCGCCGGAGAACGGGGCGCGTCGGTGAGTCCTTCGATCCCCCGGTGATAGAACCGTGGACGGTTCGAGCACCTGGGTCGTGCCGTCCATGTGGACCACGACCGCGGACCAGGTCATCGCGAAGACAAACCGGCAAGACGCTTCGACCGCGGACTGCCGGTAGGGCACTGTTAGGCGCCAGCGCGGATATCGACGCACCTACGGCAGTGGATCACCGAACCCGGCCTGCGGATGTGGTTCGACTGGGGCCGCACATCGCCGGTGCCTGTTGGCACGCTTTTGCTCTTTTGCTCAGGTCAGCGGTGAGTCGGCAGGGTGAACGCTCGCGTGGCCGGACGCTCGAACGCCCATCCATGGCAGACGATCGCATGTATACCCGTCTCGCCCCCTGCCACGATGATGTTGAAGTTTTCGGGCTTGCTTGTCATTGGGACCATGTCGCCGCACAGGAGGTATCCCTCGCCGCTGGGGCTGCCATCGGCTGTCAGTCGCGAACCTTCGCTCAACTTCTCCTGCCACTCCTTCGCGAACTCGCTCAGGTGTACTTGACTGTGCTCCCATAGGTACTGCTTCACATCGGAAAGGTCGTTGTATCCTGCGCGGTAGATGATATCCGCCCAGTTCGCGTTGAGCACGACGGTCATCGGCGCCGTACCGACGGTCAGCCATGAACCAGAAGTGGCCTTCATGCTGTTGGCGATGGCCATCAAGAACGATTCGGCGGAGAAGCTCCATGGATCGCCCACCTCGACGAATGAGTTCGCGCTCAGCACCGTCACGCAGTTCTCGTTACGGTCGAACCCGCGCTGAACATGCAATGGTCCCCATGGGTTTCGCTCGTCCCACTCACCAATGCACATCGTGTATCGCATGGGAGACCCATGCGTCGACTTGCTGACGATGCTGGGCAGTGATCCCGCGATGTTGATCATCACCAGGCGCAGGGCTCTGCCGATGGTTGCGTTGGCCCGGCCTCCGATTCCGAAGCACTGAGCCCGATAGTTGACCCCGAGCGCGTCCCGAGCCGGCCCATTGATCACTAGAAACGGGGTAATGGGGTTGGTGTTGACGCCCATGTCTTCCAGCCTGACCGCAGGGTCAGCTGCTGCCTCGACGGCCGCCAGCACCGCTGGAAAGTAGTCGGAGCTGCAGCCAGCCATGACGGCGTTTGCTGCAATGGCTTCCACGGTCGCCAGCCCTCCGCGGGGTCCGAGAGTCCCGATGTTCTCATCGCGCGCACGATCGACTGTCGCGAGCATCGCATCGACGCGCTCAATAGTCGGAGGAATCAGTGGCAGCCCGTCTCCGAGATTCGCTTGCTCCGAGAACTCATAGAAGCTCTCAGGGGAACCATCGCCGGTAAGGCTCAGCAACTGCGTTGTCATAGATGTGGTGACCTTTCGCGATGCGGCGCGCATCGATTCTTTTCTCTGGCGTGAGTTGCTGGACGGCTCACGAATACCGTCCGCCGATGCGGGCCGGCGTTGTTTCAGTCGTTAGTGTGCAAACTAGATGGCTTTCGATGTCAGCGCCGACTCTATGTCCACCACTCGTTCGTCTGCGATCCTGACGAGATCACGCTCCTCCATCACCTCGTACTCGACCGGCAGCGTGAATACCTGAACATTGGGATAGTTGCGGTACTCAAGCGTCATCTCAGCCAAGGACTTGAAGCCTTCGGTGGCCACCACCAAGACCGGCAGTCCGCGGGCGGCGAGTTGCGCTGCCGCCGTCGCTACCTGCGCAGTGCAGGACCCGCAGTTTCCGAGTCCAACCACGGCTGCGTCGACTTCCCGAACGATCTGGTCGTACCGCTCATCGAGGTACGGACGCTCATCCTGGTAGCGCTGGTGCTGGACGTCTTGGCCGGGGCCTGAGAGAAAGTTCTCCAAACGATCGCAGAAGTACTCCCAGCTACGCCAATTGCCATGAGTGACGATGCCCAAAGTCTTTCCTTGCAGCGTGGTCAGGGCGACGCTCTGCGTCTGTTCGACGACAGCTGCCGAGCTCCGCGGATCGATGATGGCGTAGCTCTCCAGAGTGGAACTGGTCAAGATGGTCTCCCTACATCCCGCGGAGAATGAGTACGAAGCTCACACCGCTAGTGACTAATGGACCGCTTCATCTATGCAATGACCGATGGGTCAAAACTAACTTCCGTCTCAATCGCAGTCAAGGCCCGGACCCCGATATGGTGAAACTCGCCCACAGGCAGTGAAATTGGCGCCGAACTAACGATCGATCGCACGGGGTAGGGCGCCGACAGACGTGGTTGGCAGGACGCAAATCTCGGTGCCTCATTCGCCGCCCTCGATGATACTGGCGCTACTCGAGAACACGGCTGGCGTTGGGCGAGTCGGTGCTCTCGACCGTCCAGTCGCACTCTCCGGCGGCCAAACGCGCAGTTAGGGCAACGTGAAGAGGCTGCGTGTCGCCGAGGGTTGCGACTACTGCGGCAAGCTCCGTGGGCGGCTTCGCGACCAGAGCACCGTCCTGCGCATTGCGGGCGTGGCATCGAACGCAGCGACTGCCTTGGCTGTCACTGGTGGGCATTCGAAGGTGCCATCGCCGGCTCGCCTGTTGCCGACGACTCATCAACCGCTAAACGTCACGGCGAGAGCGTTATCGGCCTTCTTAGCCTTGCTGCCGCTCAGGCATGTCTCACAAGACCCGCCTTATGAGACGGATACCAATTGGGTCTAGAAATGTCGCAGGAAGGGTGTGCTCGCAAGGCTGGTCGTGCTAGCGTCAAATGCGACGAATGAGATCTGCGTCTCAATTGCGAAGGCGCGGATTCGGCGCCGGCCTCGCGGCTGCCCCTCACCAAGGAGAGGAATTTCCGGTGATCGAACCCGAGATCGGACGCCTGTCGGACGTCCAAACGATCCGTGTGCTGACGGACTGTTTCAACAGGGTGGCCGACGACGGTGACACCGTCACGGACACCAAAATGTGCACGGCAACACGCTCTTTCGATGCGGTCAATCTCCAGTGCGAGGTCACTCGTCGGCAGGGCAGCCGGGAGTTGCAGGCGTCGGCCTGCGGCCCCCGTGCCAACAGGTGCACATGACGACCGACGTTTGGTGAGCGTCGACAGTGACCGGGAAATCCGGGTGAGCTCCCCGGCCCGTTCTCGCAGGCGATGCCCCGGGAGTGGAAGCTCACCCTTCCTCGCGCCGTGGTCTGACACCGGCGCGGCGATCCCGGGTCGGCCTCGGTTCTGCCAGCCATGCGGAAAGCGAGAGAGTCGCAGCATGCTGGAAATCGCGACTCACCCCGAGGAGACCGGTCCTCTTGCCGTATTGGCGGTCGGGAGTTCGAGGCATCGGACAGTTCATGCTCGACGCCGTGGGCTCCCGAGGTTCTGACGTTGCCTGGAGATGGCGCTGCTAAGCGAATAGTTCAACTGACTGTGGAGACGAAACAATTGAGTGTACGACGAGCCCACATCGCCGGGGCCTACGAGCATCCCGATCGAACGATCGCCAACAAGTCTGTTCCCCAGGTGCACCTTGAGGTCGCACTGGGGGCCCTGTCAGATGCAGGGCTGACTATGAACGACGTCGATGCCTACTTCTGCGCGGGTGATGCCCCAGGCTTCGGACCGCTGTCCATGATCGAGTACATGGGCCTCAGGAATGTGAGATACACCGATAGTACCGAGGTTGGCGGATCGTCGTATCTGTCGCATATCGGACATGCCGCCGCTGCCATCGCTGCCGGTAAGGCTAGCGTCGCGCTGATCACTCTCGCGGGCTTGCCGCGATCTGCCCTGACGGCGGAGAGGATGTCGCCGGGCCCTGAATGGATGTTCGAGGACGTCTACGGGCCCTCGAGTGCCCCGACGCAGTATGCGCTGGTTGCTCAAAGACACATGTACGAGTACGGAACCACGAGTGCGCAGCTGGCCGAGGTCAAAGTGGCCGCCTCGCGTCACGCCTCGTTCAACTCGAATGCTCTCCTGCAGCGCGAAGTCACCGTCGAGGAAGTCTTGGAGTCGCCGTTGGTCAGCGATCCGCTGCATCGTCTGGACTGTTGTGTCGTCACGGACGGTGGTGGTGCGCTTGTTGTTGTCTCTCCGGAGATTGCCAAACAGGTGAAGCGACACAGTATTCCGGTGCTTGGACATGGCGAGGCACCCAAGCATGCCGACAATGGCAGACTCGACCTGACGTACAGCGGCGCCAGGTGGTCGGGGCCGCTGGCCTTTGGCGAGGCGGGCGTCGCGGCAGGCGATATCGACTACGCCTCGATTTACGACTCCTTCACCATCACGGTGATTGAGACTATCGAGGATCTCGGGTTCTGCGAGAAGGGTGAGGGTGGCCGGTTCGTACTGGACGGAGCGCTCTGGGCGCCGTACGGGAAGCTTCCCTTCAACACCGACGGCGGAGGCTTGTGTAACAACCACCCGTCCTTCCGTGGCGGGATCACGAAGGTGATCGAAGCGGTCCGCCAGCTGCGGGGCGAGGCTCACCCGGCTGTACAGGTGCCCGATTGCGAGGTCGCGTTGGCACATGGCACGGGTGGCTCGCTGGCCAACAGAATGGGCAGCGTCACGCTGATCCTCGGAAGGGACGCGGCGTGACCCCCCAGCTTCCGGCCCCGACGCCAATGATCAACCCGGAAACCCAGTATTACTGGGACGCAGCCAAGTCCGGCAGGTTCGTACTGAAGCGGTGCCGAGCCTGCGGGGTCGTGGTCTGGTATCCGAGGGCCATCTGCCCCGACTGCTGGAGCACCGACACCGAGTGGTTCGAGGCGTCCGGTCGCGGCAGCGTCTACACCTTCACCATCGTCCGGCGGGGAGCTGGGCCCTACGCCGAATGTGGGCCGTACGTAGTGGCATACGTCGAACTCGCGGAGGGGCCGCGGGTCATGACCAACATCGTCGGTGACGATGTCTTATCCAGGATCGAGATCGGTAGCGCGGTCGAGGTCGTCTTCCACCCGACAAACGACGCGGTGACGGCACTGCCGCGCTTTCGACTGACGTAAGGAACAGTGACTATGGACAAAGTCGTAAACAGCGCCGCCGAGGCCGTCGCGGACATCAAGGACGGCGACGCCGTCGGAGTGTCGGGGTTTGGTGTCAGCCATGGCTTTCCGACCCACCTGATCGCGGCCGCGGCCGGTCGCGACGTGCGTGACCTGACATTGGTGACAAATTCGTTGGGTGGGACAGGCGTTGACGCCTTTCTTCCAGAAGCGTTCGTCAAGGCTGGACGCGTGAGTAAGCTCGTAGCGTCATTCTCGGCCCGCGCGGGCGGTAAGGCACCCTCCGCCGACCGCGTGAGTGCCGTGAAGCTGGAGATAGAACTAGTCCCGCAAGGGATCCTGGTGGAGCGGTTGCGCGCCGCCGGCGCCGGCATCGGGCCGTTTTACAGCCCGGTCGGAGCCACGACTACCTTGGCAGAAGGCAAGGAGAAGCGCACTTTCGATCGCGACTACGTGTTGGAGCACCCGCTGCACCTCGATTTCGCCTTGATCTACGCCGCCGTTGCCGATCGGGCGGGCAATGTTGCCTTTCTTGGAGCGAGCCAGAACCTCGGGCCGAGTTTCGCCAAGGCGGCCAAGACGACGATCGTGCAGGTCGACAAGGTCGTGGAGGTGGGCGAATTGTCCCCGTCGGAGGTCGATCTACCCGGGATCTTCGTGGATCGAGTGGTAGAGAGCAGCGAACCGCGAGCCGCAACCTGGCCGCCCACACGGGATAGTGACGAGCGGCGACAGTACGGCAACAAGGTCGGGTGGGCCCCCAGTGAGATGGGCGCACGGATTGCAGCACTTCTGCCTGAGCACAGTTATGTGAATCTCGGAGTCGGCCTACCGACCCAAGTTTCCGACTACATCACCGAACGCGATATAGTCCTGCACGCGGAGAACGGTGCTTTGGGCTACCAGGACCGCCCATCACTCGAGCAAGCCGACATGGACGCCTTCAACGCAGGCGGTGAGCCGGTCACTTTCGGTCCGGGAGCGTCGGTGTTCGACAGCGTGTCCGCCTTCGAGATGGCCCGTGGCGGGCACCTGGATGCCGTGATCCTCGGCGCCTTTCAGGTACAGCCCGACGGCTCGTTCGCCAACTGGACAACGCCTGAGATGGGCGGCGGCGCCGTCGGCGGAGCCATGGACCTCACCGTCAATCCCGGACAGCTGATCATCGCGATGCGGCACACCGAGCGCAACGGTCAGCCCAAACTGGTCAACCAGTGTCAGTACGCCCATACCGACACCCGCTGTGTGGACCTAATCGTCACAGACCTGGCCGTCATCGAACGAGACAAGGACGGGTTTGTTCTGCGCGACATGGCTCCCGGTTTCACCCCCGAGGAGATTATTGCCCTGACCGAGGCACCGTTGAGGGTCAACCTCTGGCCTGAGGGGCAGAGAATCGGAAGCGAGCAGAGAGCATCATGAGCAAACATCGCAACGTGATCATCGTCGGATCCGGTCCGGCAGGCTATACCGCAGGTCTGTACGCGGCTCGAGCCAATCTGCAGCCGCTGGTACTCGAGGGCAGCCAGTTCGGAGGCGCGCTCATGAATACCACTGAGGTTGAGAACTATCCCGGTTCTGCCGTCGATGTAACGGGACCCGAACTGATGACGCAGATCCGGGACCAAGCCGAGCGGTTCGGTGCGGAGCTCGTCCAGGATGACGTCCTCGAGGTCGAACTGACCAGGCCGGTCAAGACGGTGAAAACACTGGAAGCGGAGCACACCGCCTCGGCAGTGATCTTGGCGATGGGTTCGGCCTACCGCAAACTCGGTCTCGCTCGCGAGGAGGAACTGTCCGGCCGGGGCGTGTCCTGGTGCGCCACGTGTGACGGGTTCTTTTTCCGCGGCAAAGACATCGCGGTAGTCGGAGGGGGCGACACGGCCATGGAGGAGGCCGACTTCCTCAGTCGGTTCGCATCGTCGGTGACGGTGATCCACCGTCGTAATTCGCTGCGCGCCAGCAAGGTCATGGCCGATCGTGCCGGCTCCAACGAGAAGATCCGCTGGGCGTGGAACTCGGAGGTGTCCGAGATCCACGGCGAGACCTCGGTTGACGGCCTGCGTGTGCGGAACACCAAGACCGGTGCCGAAAGTGACCTTGCGGTAGCCGGCCTGTTTGTCGCGGTCGGGCACGACCCCCGCAGTGAACTGGTCCGTGGCCAAGTCGATCTCGACGACAACGGCTATGTTCTAACTGGTGTAGGGACCCGCACGAATCTGGCAGGCGTCTTTGCGGCCGGAGACCTGGTGGATCACACCTACCGACAGGCCATTACAGCAGCCGGATCCGGCTGCGCAGCCGCCCTCGATGCCCAGCACTACCTATCGGACAACCCTCAGGTGACCGAATTGGCAACGGCCACGGTCACCGAAGCCACGAGATAGAAACGAGAGGTGGCATTAGGATGCCTACCCAGCCGGTCACTGATCAGAGCTTTGCCCAGGACGTCCTGCAGTCAGAGAAGCCGGTGATAGTCGAATTCTGGGCGCCTTGGTGTGGGTCGTGCAAGACGCTCACTCCGATCATTGACGAGATCGCGCACGCCTACGGGGACAAGGTCACCGTTGCGACGGTCGACATCGACGCCAACCCAGAAATCGCCACCCAGTTCGGGATCCTCTCGCTGCCCTCGATGCTTGTGTTCAGAGGAGGGGAACGGGTCAAGGCGGTCGTGGGCGTCAAGAAGAAGGCAGAGTTGATCAGCGAGTTCTCTGACCTGTGGTCCTGAGGCCGGCCATTTCACGATGATGCTGAACGCAGGAGGACCCAGCCACGTGGCCGGGCGCCAAGCATCCATCCTGCCAGGGTCGGCGAACACGGACACAACATCTGCCACTTCGACGCGGGGTTGTGGATCGGTGAAGCCCCGAACCCGGTTCCCGGAATGTCATCGGAATGAGAAATCAACGGTCATTGACACTGACGTGTCTTGGCGTCGTGAGAGTACGCAGTAGCGAAATCGGAAAGATGGGAATCAGACGATGAATGACGTCGATGTGACAAGAGCACGAGAACTGCTGGCCGATCTCCGGCGTCCGCTCGAGAGCGATGGATATGCACTGATCGTCGAAGCCGATGGCCCGGGGTTACGGATCTCGGTCGAGGCCGGGCCAGATGCCTGTGCGGGATGCCTCGTGCCACAACCCCTGTTCGCGAACATCGTGACCAAGACCCTGACCGACGGGGGACTCGACTTCGGTGGCGTCGAACTGAGCTATCCCGAGATGGAATCGCACTGAGGTGACGACGATCTCAGGTTTTTGCGATCGAGTGCGACGTCTATCTTCTCCCGTCAGGTTGCGAGCTCGGAACATTGGAGAAAAGAGTATGCATCGAAGTATGCGCTCGGTGAGAACTGTGATGGCTTTCCTACTGGTCGCCGTGACGTTGAGTGCGTGCGGCTCAGGAGAGGGAGGCGCTTCGGCCAACGGCATCCTGAAGTACGGCTATCTCATGTCCGTACAGGGCATCAACTTGGATCCCGCGAAGGCCAACGGGTTCCACGAGATGGTGTACTACAAGCTCATTCAGGGCTCGCTGCTGCGCTACAACCAGGACGGCTCGGTGACGCCGTGGATGGCCAAGTCCGTTGAGATTGTCGATCCGACGAGGGTGAAGATCTCGCTGCGCGAGGGCGTCACGTTCAGCGACGGTACGCCGTTCGACGCCGAAGCGATCAGGATCAATCTTCTACGGCTCCGTGAGCCGCTGACACCGCAGGCGAAAGGAGGGCAGGGGGCGGGAATCAAGGTTCTCGACAACGTCGAGGTCGTCGATCCGCTCACCGCCGTCGCCACGTTGAGCAAGCCGCTCGCAGGCCTGCTCTACTCCGATCTCACGTCGGTCGCCGGTGTGATGGTGTCCCCGAAACAGATCGCAGAGGACCCTGACGGGATCAATACCAATCCGATCGGTGCCGGACCGTTCACGGTGCATTCGCATGCAGTCGGACAGCGTCTTTCGGTCAGGAAGAACGAGAAGTATTGGGACGCGGAGAACATCAAACTCGCCGGCGTCGACCTGATCAATGCGCCTATCGGACCGCAACAGGCCAACGGCCTGTTGTCGGGGCAGTTGGACTTCGCGAGCTTCATCTCTCCGAACAGCGCTGCGGCGGTTGACGCTGACAAGAAGTATTCGTCGAAAGTTCTGAACAGTACCAACATTTTCCTCAACATGTGCACCGCCAAGGCGCCGTTCGACAACGCGGACTTCCGCCAAGCAGTCCAGCTCGGGATCGACCGCGAGCGGTTCAGTGAACTCGCCTATGGAGGACTCGCCGAGCCTGCTTACGGCATGATTCCTGAGGGCACCGCTCTGTTTGATCCGGAGTTGAAGAATATCGTCAAGTACGACGCAGATGCAGCGAAGAAGCTTGTGGCCGATTCCGGGGTGAGTGATCCGTCTTTCCCGCTGGTCTACCCCGCCACCATCAACCTCGCGGTGGAGTCAGAGACGTTGCAGAGGCAATTGGAGGAAGTCGGCATCTCGAGCACGATCTCGGCCGAGCGGGATGTCTACAGCGGCTTCATGGTGCCCCAAAAGCCTGGAGCCATGCTTGTTTTCACGGTAGGGACAGCGCCTAACTATCAGCTTTTCAGTCAGTACTTCAACGGCCTCCAGGCCTTGTGTGGCGTCAAGCGCGACGACGTCATGGAGGCGCTCGCCCCCTCGGCGAGTTTGGCCTTGGATGATCCTGCGGCAAAGGCTGCCTACGACGAAGCCGGCAGGCTCATTGCCGAAAACGCCGACATCATTCCGGTAGTAACGTATCCAAATGTGCAGGCCTGGAATAAGAATCGGGTCACCAATGAGCCCACATTCGACGCGCAGGGCTTCGCAAATCTCGATCAGATGATGGTAAGCAATTAGGCCGATGACGCTCTGGGTCAACGCCGGTTGAATGGGCTCGGCTGCGATCGAACCCTCCCGCTGGCGGTGGTGGGAGGGTTCGTCAGCCAGAACGTGGAAGGGACCGACTTGTGTTTCAGATGATCGCAAGGCGTCTGTTGGTTTCGATTCCCTTGCTGTTCGCCATGTCATTCGTGGTGTTCAGTTTGGTGACGCTTATTCCCGGAGATGCAGCAACGACGATTGCCGGAGGCAACGACGCCTCCCCCGAAACGATCGCGGAGATTCGTGAAGAGCTGAACCTGAACGATCCGTTTCTGGTTCAGTACGGCACTTGGCTCAAGGGCGCTGTGCAGCTCGACTTCGGTTCGTCGTTGTACACCAAGCGCCCCGTGAGTGAGGAACTCATTGAACGGCTCCCGGCGACGACCAGCCTCGCGGCAGCGGTGTTCGCGATCGTGATCCCGCTCTCGATGCTTTTTGGCATCCTCGGTGGCCTACGCCCGGGAGGACTGCTGGATCGTGGGCTGATGTTCAGCACCAGCGTCGTGGTGGCGATGCCACCGTTCTGGATCGGCATGGTGCTCATCTCGATCTTCTCCGTGCGACTCGGGTGGCTGCCGCCGTACGGATACACGCCGTTCTCAGAGGACCCGCTCGGCTGGTTCACGGGAATCATCATGCCTGCGGTGGCTCTTGCGGCGGCCGGAGTGGCCATCGTGTCACGTCAGTTGCGGGCGGGCCTGACGGACACAATGGGGTCGCCGTTCGTGCGGACCGCGTGGGCCAAAGGTGGAGACACGCGCCAGGTCGTCGTCGGCCATGCATTGAAGAACTCTGCAATCCCTGCGGTCACTGTGCTGGGAATCTTGGTCGGCAGCATTCTCGGTTCGACGGTCATCGTCGAGCGAATCTTCAGCATTCCCGGTGTCGGAACCTACATCATCGTTGCGGTCGGCAACATGGACGTACCGGCGATCCAAGCCACAGTGCTGCTCTTCGTGGTAGCTCATTGCATCGCGAATCTCATCGTGGACATCACATACGGCTATCTCAACCCGAAGGTGAGGGCAGCATGACGTCGAAGGCGGGCGGGACCAGTGTCCTAGGCCAGATGGCGCGCCGCTATCGCCGCGACCGGTCGGCCATGGCCTGGACGATCATCTTGGTGCTGATCATTCTGGCGTGCGTGTTCGGCGGGCTCATCGCGCCCTACGACCCTGACGCGCAACTGAGCATTGGTCCGTTCTCGGGGCCGTCGAGCACACATTGGTTGGGAACCGACGATCTCGGTCGAGACGTCCTCAGCAGGATCCTGGCCGGCGGGCGGGTGAGTTTGACCTTCAGCTTTCTCGTCGTTCTCTCTGCCATGGTGCTAGCACTGCCCGTCGGGCTCATCGCCGGATATGTGGGCGGAAGGTTGGATGCGGTCGTAATGCGAGTGATGGACGGCCTACTCAGCCTTCCGGCGCTGGTACTCGCCATCGCGATCGTCAGCATGCTAGGGCCCAACTTGCGAAACGCCGGCGTTGCGATGGCGATCACGCTCCTCCCCGGATTCACACGACTGGTCAGGGGTCAAGCCCTCGCTGTCCGCGAGGAAGTCTTCATCGATGCATCGCATGCACTCGGTGCGCCGACTCGGTTGATCGTGTGGAGACATCTTTTGCCGAACGTGGTGTCGCCGCTCATCGTGCAAGTTTCTCTGTCTCTCGGGTTCGCGGTTCTCATGGAGGCCGGCCTAAGCTTCCTCGGCCTCGGTGTGCAGCCACCAACCGCGAGTTGGGGCACAATGCTGAGCCGCGCCAATGAATCGATGCTCACCCAGCCTTGGAGCATGATGGCACCTGGCCTAGCCATCGTCCTGACCGTCGTCGCCTTCAACGAGGTGGGCGAAGGATTGCGGTCGGCCCTGGGCGCATCGACACCGCCGAAGCGCTCCGCGCAATTGGGGCTAACGACGGTACAGCGGACAAGCCACTCCACGACCGCGGTGGCCGACGAACAGATTCGCCTCGAGAAGGAGCCACTTCTGCGGGTGGAGGGACTCGCGATCGAGATGGGGTCCGGTACCGACCGGACGCAGATCCTGGACAATGTGTCGTTCTCGATCGGCGAAGGCGAGGCGCTCGGTCTCGTAGGCGAGAGCGGATCGGGCAAGACCGTCACTTCCCTGTCGATCATGCGACTGCTGCCATCGCCGCCCGCACGGGTCATCGGAGGATCGATCAACTTCGAAGGCCGAGACCTCCTGTCGCTGAACTTCGACGAGATGTCCGCGCTGCGCAGCAGCGGCATCGCGATGATCTTCCAGGACCCGATGTCGAGCCTGAACCCGGCGATGACCGTCGGCGATCAAATCTCTCAAGTCGTACGGTGGCACGAGAACATCTCGAGTCGCGAGGCCTCGGTCAGAATGCGCGAGACACTGGAACTGGTGGGGATTCCGCCGCGACGAGCGGACTCCTACCCGCACGAGTTTTCCGGGGGAATGCGGCAGCGCGCCATGATCGCGATGGCCCTGGTCTGTCGGCCGAGGCTGTTGATCGCCGACGAGCCGACCACCGCCCTCGACGTTACCGTCCAGGCTCAGATCCTCGAACTGCTGCGCGAACTACGTTCCGAACTCAAGATGTCGATCCTGTTCGTGAGCCACGACCTGGGTGTGGTGGCCGACATCTGTGATCGCATCGCCGTGATGTACGCCGGGCAGATCGTCGAAGAGGGCAGCGTCAGCGACGTCTTCCGTGCCCCAAGCCATCCCTATACCAGGGGTTTGCTGCGGGCCATGCCCGAGGGTGCTGCACCACGGGCACCGCTGTACGTGATCCCAGGCCAGGTTCCGCAGTTCTCGGAACTAGCGGGAGGATGTCGGTTCGCATCCCGGTGCGAATTCGCTGGGCCGGAATGTCAAGTGGACGTACCGCTTGTCACCGCCGGATCCAATCGTAGCTCTCGTTGCGTACGAACCAAGGAAGTGATGAGGATGGACGCCCGATGAGGTCCGCAAGTATGGAGTCAGCTACGACCGTGCCACTGATCGAGTTGGAGCGCGTCTCGAAGGTATTCCCTGTGCGACAAGGGATCCTGCAGCGAGTGCATGCGGAGGTGCAGGCTGTTGCCGACGTCAGTCTGCAGATCTACCCTGGCGAAACTTTAGGGCTGGTCGGTGAGTCGGGTTCGGGGAAGTCGACGCTGGGCCGTCTCGCCATGCGACTGATCGATTCCACCGACGGGGTCGTGCGTTTTGACGGCGAAGACGTGACCAGGCGGCGCGGCAAGGGCCTGCGGGCCATGCGCGCCAGCGTGCAGACTGTGTTCCAGGATCCGTTCGCCGCCTTCAACCCGCTTCTACCCTTGCGAGTCAGCGTGAGCGAGCCGCTTCAGGTCCACCGAGGTCTGAGCCACAAAGAGTCCATGGCGCGACTGCGGGAGCTGATGCCGCTGGTCGGCCTCTCGGCCTCGCACCTCGACCGGTACCCGCGCGAGATGTCCGGCGGCCAGCTGCAGAGGATGGCGATCGCCCGCGCATTGACGGTAGAGCCGCGCTTGATCATTCTCGATGAACCGATCTCGGCACTCGACGTCTCGACCCAGGCACAGGTCATCAACCTCCTCGAGGAGCTTCAACGCCAGTTGGGGGTCGCGTATCTATTGATCGCGCACAACCCCGGGCTCGTTCGGCACGCCAGTGATCGGATAGCCGTCATGTACCTGGGCGAGGTGGTTGAGATCGGGTCGGCCGGTGACGTCTACGACGCGCCCAAGCACCCGTATACGCACGCACTGTTATCGGCGGTGACGGTGCCTGACCCTGATGTGCAACGAACGAGGCAGCGGATCATTCTGCGCGGCGACGTTCCCAATCCCGCAGACCCGCCGTCGGGATGCCGGTTCCACACGCGTTGCCCCCTCGCGCTGGACATCTGTAGTAGCGATGTGCCGGAGCCGTTCGTCCTGGACAACGGTGGTGTGGTGCGTTGTCATCTTCATACCACAGGGCCCAAGCTTGCCGGGCGGCCGATTGTCGACCTCGATATCCCCGCGGTACCCCAGACCATCGCGCTTTAACACCTTCGAATGCGAAGTGGGCGTGCCCGTTCTTGCCTGCCGAATGCATCCCAGTTTCGAGAACATCAACCCGGGGTGAT
The DNA here is from genome assembly GCF_042673295.1 of Rhodococcus sp. NPDC057014. Taxonomy (NCBI): domain Bacteria; kingdom Bacillati; phylum Actinomycetota; class Actinomycetes; order Mycobacteriales; family Nocardiaceae; genus Rhodococcus; species Rhodococcus sp. NPDC057014. The sequence continues at coordinate 6,051 of NZ_JBHUSF010000144.1, read as the reverse complement.
GACGGCTCTCCCGACTTGTACAACTCGGCGGGGGGTCCCTATGTCCTCGGTCAAGCGACGCGGACTGTCTGCCACACTCAGCGGTGTGAAATCAGGATTGGTTCTCCTCGGAGTGCTGCTTCTCGTCGGCTGCGGAAGCAGCGACCCGCACGAATCGGTTCCCGCCACCTATGAGACGCGATCAACCTACTGGTTTGGTTCAACCCCGTAACCACGTTTGAAGAGATGGACCGAGAGGCCAGGGCCTTCGCGGAGCAGAAGAATCTCTCCATCGACGAAGTCGCTCGCAACAGTGTCAGGGAAGCCAGGGAGAACGTTTCCGTCGACGGCGTCTTCGGGGTGCCCTGCCGGTAGTTGGTCGCCCCATCTGCTGGGTCCGATTCAAACTGGTGTCGTACCCAGGGTCCGGGTCGTTTCGGTTTCAGGCGGCTGCCGGGGCTGGCTGCTGATATGGAGACTTGCTCTTGAGCATCGCGTAGAGCACGTCGCAGCGGCGTCGGGCCAGGCAGATCAGGGCGACGTTGTGTTTCTTGCCTCTGCGCGTTTGCGGTCGCAGTAAGCGCGGCCCGTCGGGTCGTGCAGGGCCGCGAACGCCGACAGGAACAAGGCGCCCTTGAGTTTCCGGTTGCCGGTGCGGGCTGGGTGTTCGCCGCGGATCGAGGAGCCGGATCGGTGGGTGACCGGTGCGATGCCGGCGTAGGCGGTGAGGTGACCGGCCGTCGCGAAGCCCGAGCCGTCACCGACCTCAATGAGGATGCGTGCAGCGGTCCTGACGCCGATGCCGGGCATCGAGGTCAGGACCCGGGAAAGAGGGTGTTCATCGAGCATCCTCTCCACGTCCTCGGCAATGATCGTGTGTTGCTGCAGTGTCTCTTTCAGCGAGTCGGCGAGTTTCGGTGGAACGATCTCGGCGGCTGTGCTTCCGGCACTGTAACCGTCTGGGCGCCGAGGGCGGCGAAGATGTCCTCGGTCAGGCGGGCACCCATGCGTGGCGCGTGTTTGACCGCAATGGTGGTGATTCGCCATGCGTGGCGCGTGTTTGACCGCAATGGTGGTGATTCGCCATGCGTGGCGCGTGTTTGACCGCAATGGTGGTGATTCGGTGTCTGCCGGCGTTCCGGATCCCGGACGGACCGCCGAAGCGGGACAGGATCTCAAGGACTGCGGGGTGGCCGATTCGGGGACCGAGTGCCCGCTCGAGGGCGGGATGGATGCCGGTGAGCAGTCCACGGATGCGGTTGCTGATCCGGGTGGAGGTTACCGCCCCGTGCTACCAGGATGTGATCACCGCATACGACCGACAGCAACGAGCAAGCGGGAAGCCAGCGATGTTCAAGTGCCTGAAACGAATCCGAACCGGCCCACCCTTGCGGCTGGAGGAGTTGGCGCAACTCGGGCGCCGCCTCTGGAGACATCGTGCGAGATCCTCGCCTATGGAAGGCTCGAGCATTTGCGTGGCATCGCCCTCAGATTCCGGAACCTCGATCACTACCTCGTGCGGTCGTTGATCCACTCCGGCCACTTAAGGAGCGGATCAACGCACTCCAATCGGCAAGGGCCAGTAAGTAGACGGCATTCAGATTCAATACCGTTCAGTTAGTGGGGCTTGCGTTACGATGAGGTGTGCCTCGGAGTGGATGGGTGAAGCCGGTCTCGGATCGGCTGTTGTCGGATGTGGTGTCGGTGGGGTTGCTGACCAGGGTGTTTCCCGCGTCCTTGGTCGATGAGGTGATCGCGGAATGCGGTCGCAGGGAGCAGCGCAGTCGGTCGTTGACCGCTCGCGTGACGGCGTATTTCTCGATCGGGATGGCGTTGAATTCGCAGGGCTCCTACGAGGAGGTCTTCGAGGAGCTCACCGACGGTTTGTCGTGGTCGTCGGGATGGTCGCAGTCCTGGTCGCCGCCGACGAAATCGGCGATCTTTCAGGCCCGGTCCCGTCTGGGATACGAACCGGTGCGGGAGCTGTTCCGCCGTGTCGCGCGACCGCTCGCCGACGCGGAGACGCCCGGATCCTGGCTCGCGGGGCGCCGGTTGGTGGCCCTCGACGGGACCTGCCTCGACCTGCCCGACACCCCGGCCAACGCCGAGCATTTCGGGCGGCCGGCATCGAGCCGGGGCGAGAAATCCGCGTTCCCGCAGGCACGGCTGGTGGCCCTCGCCGAATGCGGCACCCACGCGGTATTCGACGCCGCGATCGGATCGTGTCGCACCTCCGAGCGGGAGCTGTCGCACGATCTGATGGACACCCTCGCACCGGGGATGCTGCTGCTCGCCGACCGGGGCGTCTACGGATTCGACATGTGGACCCGCGCCGCCGCTACCGGCGCCGACCTGCTCTGGAGGGTCAAATCGACGCTCTCGCCCCGCCACGTCGAGACCCTCGACGACGGATCCTGGCTGGCTCAGATCATCCCGACCTCCGGGAAGAATCGGCGGCAGCGAACACCGCTGACGGTGCGCGTGATCGACTACACCCTCGACGACGGGCGGGAGAACCCCGAGCAGTACCGGCTGCTGACCACGATCCTCGACCCCTCCGACGCCACCGCGGAAGAACTCGCCCTCGCCTACGCCCAACGGTGGGAAATCGAGAACACCTTCGACGAACTGAAAACCCACCAACGCGGACCACGCGCCGTGCTGCGGTCGAAATCCCCACCGCTGGTGCAGCAGGAAATCTGGGGGCACCTGTGCTGCCACTACGCCATCCGCACCCTGATGCGCGATGCCGCGACCGCCGGCGGTCACGACCCCGACCGGATGTCCTTCGTCGCCGCCCTGCGGATCGACCGACGATCCCTGTCCCACAGCTCTTTTTCCCCCTCATAACCACCACGCCGCCACCCGATTGTGGAACCACGGCATCGCCAAACTCCTGCGCCGCATCAACCCAGCACGCCGACCTCGATCAAACCCCCGCGTCGTCAAACGCAAAGTCCTCAAATGGGCCGCCAAACGTGCACACCACCAACACCATCCACAACCCACCCAACCGCCGAAATGCACCTTCCTTGTTCACTAACTGAACGGTATTGCGGCTAACCCGGATCCCCTCGTCCGGAACATGGCTCGACCGTGGCCGGAGGGTCGGTCATGAACACGTTGCGCATGAACGTCACCGACTACCTCGCCATGCGCAGGACGATGGGGTTCCGAGCCGAAGGCCTATCGAAGTTGCTGTGGAGTTTCGTCGAGTTCTGCGAAGCCCGGGGCGTGGACCACGTCACGAATGAGGTTGCGCCGGATGGATGCGGTGCGACTGTTCGCCCGGCACCAGCAGCCACTGGATCCGGCGACGCAGGTTCCCGAGGAGACGGTGTGCTCCCGTCGATACCGGCCCCGGCAGCCGCACATCTACAACGATACGGAGATCGGCGCACTGCTGGTGGCAACGGACACGTTGTCCCCACTGTTCACAGCGGCGGTGTGGCGCACCCTCATCGGTCTGCTCGCTGCCACCGGGATGCGCCCCGGTGAGGCCTGCCGCATCGGTGTCGACGACGTCGACCTCGACAACGCCGTGATCCAGATCCTGAACACGAAGTTCGGCAAGTCCCGGCTGGTGTTCCTTCATCCGACCACGGTCACGAATCTGCGCCACTACCTGCAGGTCCGCCTGGACCATGTTCCCGCCACGACGCGGGCGTGTCCGATGCTCTTGCTGAACAGTCGGCACACGGCACTGGACCCGAACAAGCTGGCCGTCACCTTCAGAAAGATCCTGGCCGAGGCCGGAATCACCACGATCGTCGGCGTCCGAGCGCCACGCCTTTACGATCTGCGACACACCTTCGCAGTCGCGACGATGCTGGGCTGGTACGACCAGGACGTGGACGTGCAGGCGCGGTTGCCGCTGCTGTCGACCTGGCTCGGGCACGTCGATCCCGCCTCGACCTACTGGTATCTGCACGCAGTTCCCGACCTGCTCGCTCATGCGGCGCGCCGCCTCGAGACCCGGGACGCTGCGGCAGGAGTGCAGTCATGACAACGCCGACTGTGACCTCGCTGATCCAGGGGTTCTTCACCGAACGGCTCGTCCGGCAACGACAGTCCAGTCCGCAGACAGTCGCGGCCTACCGGGACTCGATCAGATTGTTGCTGTTGTTCACTGCGCAGAAGGCAGCGAAGCAGCCGGCCGGACTGACCCTCGATGATCTCGACGCAGCGACCGTCGCGGCGTTCCTCGATCACCTCGACGGCGACCGGCACAACAGCACCGCCACACGCAATGCACGCCTAGCCGCGATTCATTCGTTCTACCGGTACATGCTTCCGCTCGTCCCCGAACATGCACATACCGCGAGCCAGATCCTCGCGATCCCGCAACGGCGATACGAACGGGCGATCGTTTCCTACCTGACCGACATCGAAGCCGATGCTCTCCTGCACGCACCGGAGCGCACCACCTGGTTCGGGCGCCGGGACCGGGCCCTATTGATCACCGCACTCCAGACGGGACTTCGCCTCTCGGAGCTGATTTCACTGACCACCGGAGACGTCACCACCACGATCCCCGGCGCCGCGGTTCACACCGTCGGCAAAGGCCGACGGGAACGCGCCACTCCGCTGACCCGGCAGACCCTTGCGGTTCTACGCCCGTGGCTCGCGGAAACCGGATCGATCCCCGGTGCTCCGGTCTTCCCCACGCGGCACGGCACACCGATATCTGCAGACGCCGTTCAACGCCTCGTCGCCAAACACGCTGCCACCGCCGCGCACACGTGCCCCTCGATCGGCGCCAAGAACGTCACCCCACACACGCTGCGGCATACCGCCGCGATGACGCTGCTGAAGGCAGGAGTCGATACCTCCGTCATCGCGCTCTGGCTCGGCCACCAGAGTCCGGAAACAACCTACATCTATCTCCACGCAGATATGGCCCTCAAAGAACGTGCGCTCGAGCGTGCGACCGCACCGACCACCAGACCCGGGCGTTACCGACCGCCGGACACTCTCATCGGTTTCCTCGAACGACTATGAACACCGACCACACCATCACGGTTATGCCGCGTGGACCATCACCACAGATCGCGTCGACCTGCACGACACCCACCCCTCACACGAGGACCTCGGCATAACCGAGACCTCGGCATAATTCGAGTTATGCCGAAGTCGGCATAACTCGAAAGAACGCAGGGTCGATCCGCAGATCGTGGTCGGGCTGCTCGTCGACCGCACCGGATTCCCGCTCGAGATCGGCTGCTTCGAAGGCAACAAAGCCGAAACCCACACCATCGTCCCCATTGTCCGCCAGTTCCAGGCCCGCCACGACATCGCCGGCGTCGAGATGGTTGTCGCCGCCGACGCCGGCATGCTCTCGGCGGCGAATCTCACAGCCCTCGACGAGGCCAGCTTGAAGTTCATCGTCGGCTCCCGCGTCACCAAAGCGCCCGGCGACCTGGCGAACCATTTCCATTGGAACGGTGATGTTTTCACCGACGGACAAACTATCGACACCGTTACGCCGCGGCACGGGCGCAGTGTCGTCAACGACGTGAAGAAGCGAGCCGAACCGGCCTGGAATCCCGGCACACACGCCAGTTCCTGGCGGGCGGTCTGGCAGTACTCGAAGCGGCGGGCGGTCCGTGACAATCAGACGCTCAATGCCCAGGAAGCACGCGCCCAAGCGGTCGTCGACGGTGACAAGGCCCCGAAATCAACCCGGTTCGTCAAGACCACCCCCGCCGGCCGCAGCCTCGACACCTCTGCTCTGGAGCGTGCCCGATCGCTGGTCGGGCTGAAGGGCTACGTCACCAATATCCCCGCCACGACCATGGGGCCGGGTGAGGTGATCTCCAAGTACCACGACCTGTGGCACGTCGAGCAGTCGTTCCGCATGTCGAAGACAGACCTGCGAGCACGACCGATGTTCCATCACACCCGCGACGCGATCGAGGCGCACCTGACCTGACTTGCACAAGTTGGCGGGGACTTCTGGGTTCGGCTGATGTTTGCGCTGGTAGCGGGATCGCGGGTTGTCGATTTGGGGCACTAACAGGCCGGTAAGATCGCCGGTCGTGGCTGCCTATATCCGCAAGGTTCGGACCGCGT
>NZ_JBHUSF010000143.1:0-21578 GCF_042673295.1 Rhodococcus sp. NPDC057014 | reverse complement strand
GTGCCGGGGGCTGACGGCGTTCCGGGGTCAGTCCGTGTCGAGGAAACGGTGGAACGGTGCGAGCGCCTCGTCACCGAGATGCGGTCCGCTGACCTCGATCTCGACGCTCGCGGCATCGAGCACGTCGGCGCAGCCCAGCGTGAACCGTGGCCCGTCCGGAAGAATCCGGGAGAAGTCCGCGGACGACGCCGCGTAGACCACCCGTGTGATGCCGGCCCACACCATCGCCGCACTGCACATCGGGCACGGCTCACCGCTCGCGTACATGGTGGCACCGACGAGGTCGCCCGTCCGGCCTTCACCGCAGGCGGTGGTGATCGCGTCGAGTTCCGCGTGCTCGGTGACGTCGGCGGACGTCGCGACGGAGTTGGCGCCCTCGCTGATCACGTGCCCGTCGGCGCCGACCACGACCGCACCGAACGGCCTGTTGCCCGCGTCGCCCGTCTCGTCGGCGAGTTCGATGGCTCGCCGCAGGTGCGCTAGGTCCACGTCGCCGACATCGCTCTGGCTCATCGACTCAGATCCACTTCTGTTCCGACGCCCCGTTCCCGGGCTCTGTCGATCAGTATGCGCGCCGCGGCGAGGTCCTGGAGGCCGATCCCGACGGAGTTGTCCAGCATGATCGCCCCCGTCCAGGTCACCCGCACACCCCGCAGGAAGGATCGATCGGGAAACGAGGAAGCGTAGCGCGCACGCGACGCCGCGACGGGATTTACCCGCGCGTGTCCTGCCGCGCGGGCTGTCACGAATGAATTACAGTTGCCGGGGTGCAGAGTCGCGAGCCGGCGCGATAAGGAGGTCAACGTGCGAGAGCTTCGAGTGATCGGTCTCGAGCCCGATGGTTCGCACGTCGTGTGCGCAGATGCCAGTACCGGCGAAAAATTCCGGCTTCCCGCCGATGACAAACTCCGCGCCGCATCCCGCGGGGACATCGCTCGACTCGGCCAGATTGAGATCGAAATGGACAGTCAGCTCAGGCCCCGGGAAATCCAGGCCCGCATCCGTGCCGGCGCCTCCGTCGAACAGGTGGCCGACGAGGCCGGTATCCCCCTGGCGAAGGTGGAGCGATTCGCGTATCCCGTTCTGCTCGAACGTTCCCGTGCGGCCGAGATGGCGCAGGGCGGACACCCGGTGCGCGACAACGGACCCGCCGTTCCCACTCTCGCCGAGATCGTCACGCAGGCGTTCCGCGCGCGGGGACACAACATCGACGACGCCGCGTGGGACGCGTGGCGCGACGAGGACAATCACTGGGTAGCCCAGCTGCAGTGGCAGGCCGGGCGGACCACCAACTCGGCGCACTGGCGGTACCAGCCGGACGCGCACGGTGGCACCATCGTCGCGCTCGACGACACCGCGTTCGACCTGATCGACCCCGACTTCGGCCGTCCGCTGCGCGGATTGGCGCCGGTGGCGTCCGACGAACCGGAGCAGCTCGAGCTCGCCGAGTTCCCCACCGAGGTGGAGGTGCCGACGATCGAGCCCGAGGAGATCATCGAGGCCGACGTCACCGAGGAGCCCGAGGACGAGCCCGCCTCGCCCGAGGAGCCGGCCGCCCCCAAGATCGCCCCGCACCAGACGAACAACAAGGACAAGCGCGGCAAACCCGCCCTCCCCTCCTGGGACGACGTCCTGCTCGGTGTCCGCAGCAGCGGACGCTGACCGTCGGCGCGGTGAGCGAGCCGGGAACCCGGTCGGGGTCGTACTCTTTCAGGAAGACGTCGGAAGAGGGGGATGACCGTGGGGGCCAAGGTATCAACGATCTGGTACGTCGACGTCCCCGACCCTGCGGCTGTTCTGCGCGCTCACCCCGAGCCTGACCTCGCGGCGGCGAAGCGACTCGCCGCCCGCCTCCATCCCGAGCTGGCGGTCACCCCCACCGGCCCGGTTCCGCTGGCCGAGGCCGCGCGACTCGACGCCACCGGGACCGTGCACATCGGCTCCTACCCCGGCATCACCGTCGTGTGCGGGCCCGACCTGGCCGTTCCCCGGCCGTCGACCCTGCCCGGAACCCGCATCCGGCCCACCGAATCCGCGAAGACGTACTACGTCGCATCCAAGCCCGACATCGCGTGGGGCTCGTTCGCGATGTGGGAGGACGGGCACCTGACCCGTTCGTTCAGCGCGACACCGGTCCACATCCACGAGGACCTCGGCATCCCCCTCGTCTGGGAGAGACCGTTCTGGGCGGGCGACTTCCCGCTCGAACACCCGCCGGGCGTGCTGCCCGACCCGCAGTCGCTGCCGTTCCACCCGCAGCAGTTCGCCGAGGGCGCCAACCGGGAATGGCTGAACTTCCGGTACACGGGCGCCCCCGAGGGCACCGAGATCGACCCGAAAAAGATCACCGTGCTCGGTTTCACCGTCCACCCGCCCGGCGAAGGTCCGGAGGTCGAGCCTCCCGCCGAGGTAAGACGACCCGCCGAGGTGGAACGACCCGCCCCCGAACCGGTTTCCACGCCCGCTCCGCCGCCGCCCGCCCGCAAGGGCGGACTGCTCCGCCGCTACTTCGGCTTCTGACGCCTGACGGAGTCAGGCGACCCCGATGAGCAGTGCCGACCAGCCGGCGAGGACTCCGGCGGTCGCGCCGTACACCAGCCACCGCCACACCGGGGTCCGGCGGAGCCGCCACACCGACGGCGCGACCCCGGCCACCACGACGAGTTCGAGGAACACCGCCAGCGCGGGATTGATCCGGGCGAGCTGCGAGCCGAACGCCATGATCGCGACGGCCACCACCGCCGCGGCGAACGCTGCCACGAGAAGCCCGGTGAACCACGGTGTTCCCGTCGGCGGCGGATACGGGGAGTGAGGGTCCAGGATTCTCACCGGCCCATGCGGACACGCTCGTAGAACGCCATCGCCGCCGCCGTCGCGACATTGAGTGAGTCCGTTCCGGGTGCCATCGGGATGCGGGCACGAATGTCCGTGGCCCGCATGGCGTGTTCGGTGAGACCGGGCCCTTCCGCGCCCAGCAGCAACGCCACCTTCTCCCCCGTCATCGCCTCCGCGAGCGTCACGGCCTCGGGGTTCGGGGTCAGCGAGATCAACTGGAAACCTCTCTCCCGCAACGCTTCCAGATCGTGCGGCCACTTCGTCACGTGTGCGAACGGAACCCGGAGGACGTGCCCCATCGACACCCGGACCGCCCGGCGATACAGCGGGTCGGCGCAGCCCTTGCCGAACACCACGGCGTCGACGCCGAGCCCCGCGGCGTTGCGGAACATCGAGCCCAGGTTCTCGTGATCGTTGACGCCCTCGAGCACCGCGACCGTGCGGGAGTGCTCCAGCACGTCCGACAGTTCGAGGGGCGCGGGGCGCCGCGCCGCCGCGAGCACACCCCGATTGAGGTGGAACCCGACGACCTCGGCCATGACGTCCGCCGTCGTCCGGTAGAACGGCACGTCGACGCCGTCGAGGTCGTCGGCCAGTTCCTCGAGCCGCCGATCGACGCCGAGCAGCGCAATCGGGTCGAACCGGGACGCCAGCAGTCGCTGCGCCACCAGCACACCCTCCGCGATCACCAGGCCCTTGCCCTCGGGGAGGTCGGGACGCCGGTCCGAGGAGTTGAGATCGCGGAAGTCGTCCAGCCTGGTGTCGGCCGGATCTGTTATGTCGATGACGTGAACCACCGGTCCATATTGCCGTATGCGCGGCGTCACAGCGTTGACTCCCCTCCGCCGGGCGCGAAAGCTCGAAGGAATGAAGCACCTGCACGGACGCACGGCTCTGGTGACCGGCGCCTCCGGCGGTCTCGGCCGCGTGGTCGCCCGGGCCCTGGCGCGCGAAGGCGTCGCGGTCGCGGTGTCCGGCAGGCGGGAGGACCTACTCGCGGAACTCGTGGCGGAACTGCGTGCGCTCGGTGTGCGCGCCGAGGCCGTGCCCGGAGACCTGAATCGACTGGACTTGCTCGATGCGCTGATCGAGCGCACCGAGGCCGCCATCGGCCCCCTCGACGTCCTGGTGAACAACGCGGGCGTCGAGAACGTCTCGGCGTTCACCCGGCTCGAGCCCGCCGAGCTCACCGCCATGGTCGACGTGAACCTCACCGCACCACTGCTTCTCACCCGCAGGGTGCTACCCGGGATGCTCGACCGCGGTCGCGGGCACGTGGTGTTCGTGTCGTCGCTGGCGGCGAAGATCGGTCCGGCGTACTGCGCGCCGTACGCCGCGACGAAGGCCGGCCTGATCGGTCTCACCCAGTCGCTGCGCGCGGAGTACGCGGGCGCACCGGTCGGCTTCTCCGTCGTGTGCCCCGGATTCATCGCGGGCGACGGCATGTATCAGCGGATGACCGAACGCGGAATCCGGGCCGGCCGGATGACGGGCGAGACCAGCACCGACAAGGTCGCCGCCACCGTGATCCGGGCGATTCGGCGGGACCTGCCCGAGGTCGTCGAGAGCGGAGCACCGATCCGCCCGCTGCTCGCCCTGGCCCAGATCGCGCCGGGACTCGCCGAGCGGGTGGCCGCGAGGTTCGGTGCCACCGCGATGTTCCGGCGGTTGAGCGAGGACCGCGGCCGAGTGGAGCCGGATGGTTGACGGCGCGCACCGTTGCCCGAGTCGGGTACCGGGGCGTGGGCACTGATCTAGGCTCGCGAACGTGAGTGATTCCACGCCGACGGTCGGTTCGCCCGCGGAACTGGCGCTGGCGCTGGGCGCCACCGGTTACCTCGCCGACGACGGCGTTGCGATGGCCGCGTTCCTCGCCATACGTATGGGACGGCCCCTGTTCTGCGAGGGCGAACCCGGCACCGGCAAGACGTCGCTCGCGGCCGCGTTGTCGGAGGCGTTCGGTCTGCCGCTGATCCGGTTGCAGTGCCACGAGGGCATCGACGCCGCGCAGGCGCTGTACGACTGGGATTTCCCGCGGCAGCTGCTGCACCTGCGGACGCTGGAAGCGGCGAGCGACGGATCGCTCGAGGCCGACACCGTCGAACGCTCCCTGTACACCGAGCGATTCCTGCTGGCGCGTCCCCTGCTGCGGGCCCTCACCGAAGCCCCGTGTGTGCTGCTCGTCGACGAGATCGACCGCGCCGACGACGAGTTCGAGGCCTTCCTGCTGCAGGTCCTCGACGAGAACGCCGTCACCATCCCCGAACTCGGCGAGGTGCGGGCGGCGACACCGCCGCTGGTGGTGCTCACGTCCAACCGCACCCGCGAGGTGCACGACGCCCTCAAACGCCGCTGCCTGTACCACTGGCTCGAACACCCGGATCTGGCGCGGGAGGTCGAGATCCTGCGCCGCCGCATCCCCGGCATCGGGTCCGAACTCGCCGGCCAGGTCGCGCATGCCGTCCGCTCCCTGCGCGAGATGGAACTGCTCAAGCCGCCGGGGGTCGCGGAGTCGCTGGACTGGGCGCGCGCATTGCGGGAACTCGACCGGGACGTGCTGGACGCGGAGACCGCCGCCGCGACGCTCGGCGCCGTCCTCAAGTACCGCGAGGACCTCGAGCGCGTGGCCCGGGCGGGACTGGACCGGCTCCTGGCGGGGTGAGCACCGTGCCCGCGACCCCGGACGCCGGCGACCCGCTGGTGGGGTTCGCCGGGTTCGCGCACGCCCTCGCGGCGGCGGGACTGCCGGTCGCGGCGGACGCCGTCGCCGCCTACACGCGGGCCCTGCGCCAGGTGGATGTGGGCGATCCGAGTCAGGTGTACTGGGCGGGGCGCGCGACCCTGTGCCGCGGTCCCGACGACATCCCGCGGTACGACTCGGCGTTCGAAGGCTGGTTCGGCGGTACCGTCCCGTTGCACACGCCGCGGTCCGGGGAGCAGCCCCGCCGCGCCAGGTCCGCCGCCCTGACCGCGACGAACGGCGGCGACACCGGTGGGGACGCGCCGCGGCTGCGGGTCGCGGCCGACGACACCGAGGTGTTGCGTCACCGGGACATCGCCGACCTCACCGCGGCCGAGCGCGCGCACCTCGCCGAGCTGATCGCCGCTCTGCGCCCGCGGCCCCCGACCCGCCCGGCCCTCCGGATGCGTCCCGCCCGCCGGGGCGCCGTCGATCCGCGGCGGACGGTGCGGGGCATGCTCGCCGCGGGCGGCGAACCGGTGCGGCCGAGCCACCACCGCAAGGCCACCCGGCCGCGCCGGATGGTGCTGCTGATCGACGTGTCCGGATCGATGAGCCCGTACGCCGACGCGCTCCTACGGTTCGGTCACGTCGTCGCGCGGAGCAATCCGGCGGGCACCGAGGTGTTCTCGCTGGGCACCCGGATGACCCGGCTGTCCCGGGCGTTGCGCGTCCGCGACCCGGAGGTGGCGCTGGCCGCCGCGGGCCGGGCCGTGCCCGATTGGGCGGGCGGCACCCGCCTCGGCGAGACGCTGCGCGCGTTCCTGGACCGCTGGGGCCGGCGCGGTGTGGCACGCGGCGCCGTCGTGGTGATCTTCTCCGACGGGTGGGAGCGCGGTGACCCGACCCTGCTCGCGGAGCAGATGGCTCAGCTGCGCCGGCTCGCCCACGCCGTGCTGTGGATGAATCCGCACGCGGGCGCGGACGGGTACCAACCGGTGCAGTCCGGGATCGTCGCCGCGCTGCCGTACGTCGACCGGCTGCTCGCCGGCCACAGTCTCGCGACGCTGCAGGAACTGCTCGAGGTGGCGCGCCGGACATGACCGATCCGGACACGGTTCCCCGATTCCGGGTGTCGTTTCCGCTCGGTCGGCGCAGAGTAGGACGTATCACCTGAGGCTCTCGGCTTTGGAGGCGCGATGCGCATCACCGTCACCGTCGACGGAACGGTATACACGGACGACGTGGAACCACGACTACTGCTCGTCCACTATCTTCGGGACCGGCTCGGCAAGGTCGGCACCGTCATCGGCTGCGACACCGGGAACTGCGGGGCGTGCACCGTTCACCTGAACGGTCACAGCGTCAAGTCCTGCTCGGTGCTCGCCGTGCAGGCCGACGGCGGCGACGTCCTCACCGTCGAGGGCCTGTCCCGCAACGGGACACTGCATCCCGTGCAGCAGGCGTTCCACGACAACCACGCCCTGCAGTGCGGCTACTGCACCCCCGGCATGATCATGCAGACCCTCGACCTGCTCGCCGAGGAACCCGACCCGGACGAGCGGACGGTGCGGCTGGGGTTGGAAGGCAACCTGTGCCGCTGCACCGGATACCAGAACATCATCAGCGCGGTCCAGGACGCGGCGCAGCGGTTGCGCGGCGGCAGCACCGCCGAGACACCGAAGGACGCGAAGACCGACACCGCACAGGGAGGTGCGCGATGACCGCCACCGCCGAACCGGAAATCGGCAAGGCCCGCACACGCAAGGAGGACGAACACCTGATCACGGGCCGCACCCGCTGGACCGACAACCTCGTCCTGCCCGGCATGCAGCACCTGGCGATCCTGCGCAGCCCGTTCGCGCACGCCCGCATCACCGGAATCGACACGTCCGCCGCCCGCGACCTGCCCGGAGTCGTCGCCGTCCTCACCGGCGCCGACCTCGCCGACGAACAGGGCAGCCTGCCGTGCGCCTGGCCGATCACCCCGGACATGAAGGCCCCGTCCGCCCCGTCCCTCGCGGTCGACCGGGTGAACTTCGCCGGCGAGGCCGTCGCGGTCGTGGTGGCGCGCAGCGCCTACGAGGCGCACGACGCACTCGAGGCGATCGACGTCGAATACGACGACCTGCCGGTCGTGCTGGACCTCGCGTCCGCGGCCGCCGACGGCTCCGACCTCGTGCACCCCGATCTCGAGACGAACGTCAGCGCCACCTGGACGTTCGATTCCGCGGAGGCCGGCACCGGCGGCGACGTCGAACAGGCGATCCGCGACGCCGAGGTGCTCGTCGAACGCACGTTCCGGCAGCAGCGGCTCATCCCGGCGTTCATGGAACCCCGCTCGGTGGTGGTCGACCCGACCGGTGCGCAGATCACCATGTGGTCGGCCACGCAGATTCCCCACATCCTGCGGCTCATGCTCGCGATGACGCTCGACATCCCGGAGCACAAACTGCGCGTCGTCGCCCCGGACGTCGGCGGCGGTTTCGGCGGCAAGCTGCAGGTGACGCCCGAGGAAGTCGTCGCGCTGCTCGTCGCGCGGCGACTCGGCAAACCGGTCAAGTACACCGAGTCCCGCAGCGAGTCGATGCTCGCGGCCCATCACGGTCGTGACCAGATCCAGAAGCTGACGCTGGCCGCCCGCCGCGACGGCACCGTCACCGGCATGAAGGTGGAACTGCTCGCCGACATGGGCGCGTACCTGCGGCTGGTCACCCCGGGCGTGCCGATCCTGGGCGCGTTCATGTTCAACGGCATCTACAAGTTCCCGGCATATCACTTCACGTGCACCAACGTGTTCACCAACAAGGTGCCCACCGACGCGTACCGCGGGGCGGGACGCCCGGAGGCGACGTTCGCGATCGAGCGGATGATGGACGAACTCGCCACCGAGCTGTCGCTGGATCCGCTGGAGTTGCGGGCGAAGAACTGGATCACCCACGAGGAGTTCCCGTTCGACACGGTCGCGGGTCTGACGTACGACTCCGGCAACTACGAGGCCGCCACCGCGCAGGCACGGGAGTTGTTCGACTACGACGGGCTGCGCCGCGAACAGGCGGAGCGCCGCGAGCGGAAGGACCCGGTGCAACTGGGCATCGGAGTGTCCACGTTCACCGAGATGTGCGGGCTGGCACCGTCGCGCACCCTCGGCGCGCTGGCCTACGGGGCCGGCGGCTGGGAGCACGCGGCGATCCGGATGCTGCCCACCGGCAAGGTGGAGGTGGTCACCGGTTCCTCCGCCCACGGCCAGGGCCACGAGACCGCGTGGAGCCAGGTGGTCGCGGATCAGCTCGGGGTTCCGTTCGAGGACGTCGAGGTGCTGCACGGCGACACCCAGACGTCGCCGCGGGGGATGGACACGTACGGTTCCCGCTCGCTGGCGGTCGGTGCGATCGCGGTGGTGAAAGCCGCCGAGAAGGTGATCGCCAAGGCCAGACCCATCGCGGCGCACCTGATGGAATGCGCCGAGGACGATCTCGAGTTCACCGAGGGACGGTTCCGGGTGAAGGGCACCGAGAAGGCCGTCGGCATCGCCGACGTCGCGCTCGCGGTGTTCGCCGCACACGATCTGCCCGACGGTGTGGAGCCGAACCTGGACTCCGAGGCGGCGTACGACCCGGAGAACTTCTCGTTCCCGCACGGCACGCACCTGTGCGCGATGGAGGTCGACACCGAGACCGGGAAGGCCCGCATCCGCTCCTACGTGTGCGTCGACGACATCGGGCACGTGGTCAACCCGTTGATCGTGGAGGGGCAGGTGCACGGCGGACTCGCCCAAGGCATCGCGCAGGCCCTGTACGAGGAGGCGGTGTACGACGAGTCGGGCACGCTGCTGTCGGGTTCGTTCGCCGAGTACTCGGTGCCGTCGGCGGCGGATCTGCCGTCGTTCACCACGGGCCGCACCGAGACCCCTGCCACCGGAAACCCGCTGGGCGTCAAGGGGGTCGGCGAGGCGGGGACGATCGCGTCCACCCCGGCCGTCGTCAACGCCGTCCTCGACGCGGTCCGGCAGTTCGGGGTGCGTGACATCGAGATGCCCTTGACGCCGATGCGGGTCTGGCGTGCCGTCCACTCCGCTCAGGGAGGTGCCCGATGATTCCGTCGAGCTTCGATTACGTCGCCCCGACCTCCGTCGACCAGGCGGTGGCCGCGCTCGCCGGGGCCGGCGAGGACGCCAAGATCCTCGCGGGCGGGCAGAGCCTGCTGCCGGTCCTGCGGCTGCGGTTGTCCTCGCCGAGCACCCTCGTCGACCTGGGCCGGATCGGTGAGTTGCGCGGCGTGCGCGAAGACGGGGACAGCATCGTGATCGGCGCGATGACCACGTACTACGACGTGATCCGCAACCCGCTCGTCCACGAGCACGCGCTGCTGCTCGTCGAGGCGAGCCGCACCGTCGCCGACCCGCAGATCCGGCACCGCGGCACGCTGGGCGGCGCTCTCGCGCACGCCGATCCGGCGGGTGACCTGTGCGGACCCGCGCTGGCCCTCGACGCCACCCTCACCGTGGCGGGCACCGCGGGCCGACGAACCATTCCGGTCGCCGACTTCTTCGAGGGCTACTACACCACCACGATGCGACCGGACGAGATCCTCGTGGACGTGCGGATCCCGAAACACACCGGCTGGGAGGCGCGGTACGAGAAGTTCAACACGGTGGCGGAGGCCTGGTCGATCGTGGGGGTGGCCGCGACGATCCAGGTGGACGGCGGCACGATCCGGCAGGCGCGGGTGGCGCTGACCAACATGGGGTCGGTGCCGGTGCGCGCCCGCGGCGTCGAGGACGCGCTCGTCGGCAAGGCCGCGGACCCGGAGTCGATCCGGGCGGCGGCCGAGCACGCCGCCGAGGGCACCGACCCCGTCACCGACGGCAACGCCGACGCCGAGTACCGCACGCACCTCGCGCGAGTGCTGACCCGGCGGGCCGTGGCGACGGCGGTCGGCGTCTGACCGGCCCGGGCCGTCAGGACCGCGGGTCGCGGCTCGCCTCGACGGCCTGCTCGGTGGCGTCGCAGACCACCACCGGGCGCGGTTCGGGGACGTTGCGCAGTTCGATCACCGGGAGGTAGCGGCCCGCGTCCGGTCTGCGCACCTTCAGCCGCACCCGCTGGTGCCGCATCAGGTACAGCGCCGCGCCGATGCCGCTGACCAGCGAGATCGCGCCGCCGATCACGAGCGGTGCGCGGGGGTCGAGGACGTCGGCCAGCCAGCCCAGAACGGGACTGCCCAGCGGGGTGCCGCCGAGGAAACAGAGCATGTAGATACCCATCACCCGGCCGCGCATCTCGGACGGCACGGACATCTGCAGGATGTTCATCGCCGCCGTCGTGAACGTGAGGGTGAGCGCACCGGTCGGAACGAGCATGATCGCGACCAGCGCATAGGTGGGCATCACTCCGACCAGGATCTCGAACGCCCCGAACGCGGCCGCGGCGCCGAGGAACGTGCGCAACCGGGGCGGGGTCCGGCGTCGCGCGGCGATCGTGGCGCCGGCCAGCGTGCCCACGGCGAGGGTGGTCGACAGGAGTCCGTAGGCGTCCGCGCCGCGATCGAACGTGTTGCGGGCGAGGACGGCGAGACTGATCGGGAAGTTCAGACCGAACGTCGACACCATGAAGACCGCCACCATCAGCACCCGCAGGTCGGTGCGACTCCACACGTAGCGGAAACCCTCCCGGACCTGCCCTTTCCCGCGTTCCGCCTGGGGTGCCGTGAACAGGTCGCGGGCATTCATCATCAGCAGGGCGATCAGTACACCGGTGAACGTGCCGACGTTGAGCAGGAACACCCAGCCCGTGCCGATGAGGGTGATCAGCACACCGGAGATCGCGGGGCCGATGATCCGGGCCGTGTTGAACGTCATGGAGTTCAGGGCGATCGCATTGGGCAGCGAATCCTTGCCGACCATCTCGATCGTGAACGACTGCCGCGCCGGCGCGTCGATCGCGGACGCGCAGCCCATCAGGAACGCGATGAGATAGACGTGCCACAGGGCTACCAGTCCGCCGACGTCGAGCAGGCCGAGCACCAGCGCGCACAACGCCATCGACACCTGTGTCGCGATGAGGATGCGCCGCTTGTCGTACCGGTCGGCGAGGACGCCGCCCCACACGGACAGGAACAGGGTCGGGCCGAACTGCAGGGCCATCACGATCCCGACGGCGAGCGCGTTGCCGTTCGACAACGTCAGGACGAGCCAGTCCTGCGCCACCCGCTGCATCCAGGTCCCGACGAGGGAGACGATCTGCCCCGACGCCCACAACCGGTAGTTCCGGGTGCGGAGAGCGACGAACATGCCGGTCTTCGGCTGGTCTGGGGCGGTGGTCTCGGATTCGGGCGGCACCCCTCCATCTTCCTCCCGACACCGGCGCGCCCTCGACCTGCCCCTGCGCGCGCTGCGGCGGGCGGGCGGCCCGAGAAGCCGATTGCGTTCTCCGGCAGATGGTTTGCTCCGCGACGTCGCGGGAACGGAAAACCCGGACCGGGCCGGGTCGAGCCGAATGCCGTTGTACTACTGCGCAGCTGCCGATGAGCCGCGGCGGCTCATTCCGACTCGGCGACGATGGACGTGATGATGCCGACCGCATCGCGGAGGGTCTTCAGCTGAGACTCGTCGAGCCCGGACAGCCGCTCGTTCATCCACGCCTCGCGGGCGTGGGTCTCGTCAGCGATCAGCGCGTGCCCGGCGTCCGACAGCGTGACGATGATCTGGCGTCCGTCGGTGGGATGCGGCGCCCGCTCGACCAGTCCCAATTCGACCAGCGACGCGATGACCCTGGTCATCGACGGCGGCTGCACCTTCTCGCGGGCCGCCAGATTGCCCGGCGTCATGGCGCCGTCGCGGGCGAGGGTGGCCAGAGCCGACAGCTGGGTCAGCGATACCTGGGCGTCGACGCGACGCCCACGCAGGTGACGCGTCAGGCGCACGACAGCCAGGGAGAGGTCGCTGGCGAGTGCTCGCGTATCCGTGGTCACGGGAATGACAATACGGGACCGATCGGCCGCCGTTTACGTTACCGCGTCGGTGATCGGACCGACCGCGAAGTAGGCCACGAACAGAAGCGCCACCACCCACATCAACGGGTGAATCTTCTTGATACCACCGCTCGCAGCATTGAGGACGACCCACGAGACGAATCCGACGCCGATGCCGTTGGCGATCGAGTACGTGAACGGCATGACGGCGATCGTGAGGAACGCGGGCAGCGCGATCGAGAACTTCGTGAAGTCGATGTCCCGGACCTGGCCGATCATCATCGCGCCCACCACGACCAGTGCCGGCGCGGCCGCCTCGATCGGTACCACCGAATACAGCGGGGTCAGGAACATCGCGGCCAGGAACAGCAGTCCCGTCACGACATTCGCGAGTCCGGTGCGAGCGCCCTCGGCGATACCGGACGCGGATTCCACGAAGACCGTGTTGGACGACGCGGAGGCCCCGCCGCCGACGATCGCGCCGGTGCCCTCGACGACCAGGGCCCGTCCGATGTTGGGCAGGTTGCCGTCCTCGTCGGTGAGGCCTGCCTCCTTGCCGAGCCCGGTCATCGTGCCCATGGCGTCGAAGAAGTTGGCGAGCACGAGCGTGAACACCAGCAGGCTGGCCGCGAGCACGCCGATGCGGGTGAACGCCCCGAAGATGCTGACGTCGCCGACGAGGCTGAGATCCGGAAGTTCCGCCAGCACATCGGGAGCGGCGGGGACGCTGAGGTTCCACCCGTGGGGGTTCACGCCCAGGGACGGTCCGACACCGGCGACGGCCTCGATGATCGCGGCGAGAACGGTGGTGACGACGATGCCGATCAGCAGACCGCCGCGCACCTTGCGCACCACCAGGACACCCATCAGCAGCACGCCGAACACGAACGTGACGGTCGGCCAGGACGAAATCGATCCGTTGATGCCCAGACCGACGGGAACGGTGGTGCCCGCGACGTCGGGGATGCGCCGCACGAACCCGGCGTCGACGAGACCGATGAACGCGATGAACATGCCGATACCGGCGGCGATTGCGGATTTCAGCTCGGCGGGAATGGCATTGAAGACGGCCGTCCGGAAACCGGTGAGTGCCAACACGACGATGATGACACCGTCGATCACGACGAGACCCATCGCCTCCGGCCAGGTGACCTGCGGCGCGATGGTGACGGCGAGGAGACTGTTGATGCCGAGGCCCGCCGCGATCGCGAAGGGGTAGTTCGCGACGACCCCGAACACGATGCTCATCAGCCCCGCCACCAGGGCTGTGACCGCGGCCACCTGGTTCACGGGGAGGATGTTGCCGAGGACGTCCGTCTTGGCGACGGCGTCGTCCGGAGAGAAGCTGCCGAGGATGAGCGGGTTCAGCACCACGATGTACGCCATCGCGACGAACGTCACCACACCGCCGCGAATCTCCGCGCCTACCGTCGAACCACGCTCGGTGATCTTGAAGTAGTTGTCGAGCAGTTTCGGAGCAGCACCCATTGTTCAGTCCCCATCGCCAGAAGTCGCGCGTCGCCCTTGGAGATTAGGGCACCACGGCGAGGGTAGCGTTCATTCGGTGAACGAAACCGCAGATCGCCGACCCCTCACTCAGCGCCTCGCCGACCCGCGACCTGCGCTGATACTGGGAACCTCTGCGTGGGCGATCGCGATGGTCGTGGTGATCGTCACGGGCGACCGGTGGTCGGATGCGCTTCCGACGTGTATAGCCGGTGTCGTCGTCGGATTTCTGGGGTACGGATTGTTCGCGTTGCAGCGGCGGGCGGCGCGGCGCGGCAGCCGCGGGGCCCAGCAGGGACTGCTCGAGTGACACAGCAGGGACTGCTCCAGTGACACAGCAGGGACTGCTCTAGGTCCGGGCGCGATGGGGCCGGGTGCGGGTCAGCAGGATCCAGAACGCAGCCCACAGCGCGCCGAAGGCCCACCCGGCGAGGACGTCGGTCATCCAGTGCGCGCCGAGGTAGACCCGCGACAGCCCCACCGCCAGCGTGTACAGCACCAGCAGGAAGACGAGTGCGATCCGGACGTGCCGAATCAGCACGTCCCGGAGCACAACGGCGACGAGCACGCTCGCGAGGATCGCGGTCATCATCGCGTGACCGGACGGGAACGAGAACGACGAGATCTCCACCAGCCGATCCGGCAGTGGCGGGCGCTGCCGCTCGAACAGATTCTTCAGCGCGGTCATCACGGCCAGACCGGACAGCATCGCACCGGCGACGAGGACGGCTTCCCGCCGGCGGTCCTGCAGCAGGAGGGCCACTGTCAGGACGGTGGACACGATCCAGGCGGCGACCGTTCCGCCGCTGTGCGTGATGACGGTGACGACGTCGATCAGCCCTGGTGTGCGCTCCTCGACCGCGCTGTCGAGGATGCTCTGGTCAAACGACACCGGCGGCGCCCCACGTGCCCTCGGCCCACGACTCCGAACAGTGGGTGGTGCCCTGCTCGTCCACCCACCACGGGACCGCGATCTCGGTGTCGACGGCGCCCGTGAGCTTCACCGTGAGCCGGGGATGGACGACGACGGGTCCGCGGGGCAGGTCGCGGCCGAGTGCGGCGAAGGCGAGGACCGCGGCGGGTTCGCGATCCCACGAGGAGTCCCGTCCGGAGCCGGTGACGGTGCCGCGGATCGCCGTCGAGGCGAGCGGGACGTCCAGCAGATCGGCGAGGGACTCGGCGGTGTCCAGGCTGCCGACCACCAGGCGCTCGCGCGGCACCGCGGCGGCCAGCCACGGTTCGTCCAGCACCAGGGCGTCGGCGGGGTCGACCAGGGCGCCCGTCAGGCCGCGCACGTGTTCGGGCAGGTGAAGGTCCTCCAGGTCGAGGAGGTGCGCGGCCGCGGCCGACGCGAGCAGGCTGTGGGCCCGCGCGGCCACCGCCGGGGTCGGTTCGCGATCCGGGTCGGCCAGCCGGTCCAGGAGTAGCTGCGCGAGTTCCGGAGAGTCGACCGTCGCGGGGGCCAGTGCGGCGGCGAACACGGCGGATTCCGGGTGCTCGACGGGGTCGAGCAGTCCGGCGAACGTCTCGTCGTCGGGGTCGCGCAGCAGACCGAGCACCTGGCCGTCCACCTCGGCGTTGTGTCGCAGCCACCAGGCCGTGTACCCGGCGCGGTCGGCGAGCAGCGGACGCGTCGCCGGGTCCCGGGCGAGCATCGTCAGCGCCTGCGGCCAGCGGTCCTCGTCCACCAGGTCCAGGTCGCGCACCGCCCCCATCACGTCGGGGTCGTCGTCGAGCGTGTCCCACCAGCGGTCCTCGTCGTCGAGGTCGTGGTCGGGTCCGGTGGGGAGTTCGGCGCGCAGCA
The DNA here is from genome assembly GCF_042673295.1 of Rhodococcus sp. NPDC057014. Lineage (NCBI taxonomy): Bacteria > Bacillati > Actinomycetota > Actinomycetes > Mycobacteriales > Nocardiaceae > Rhodococcus > Rhodococcus sp. NPDC057014. The sequence goes on along the minus strand of NZ_JBHUSF010000143.1, from coordinate 5,781 downwards.
CGGTGAAACCCCAGCCGACGCCCACGGCGCGGAGAGCGTCCTCCCCCACCCGCTCCGCGAACGCGGAGTCCACGCCCGCGAACGGCGAGTCGTCCACCAGGACCTCGGCGAGTGGCGCACCGGGCAACAGCAATTCGTCCGCACCGCGCAACTCCCCGTCGACGTCCGGCAGGGGCAGCAGGCCGAGCCACGACGGCAGGACGCCCGGGTCGACGCGGCCTGCGAGCGCGAGCACCGCGACCGACAGTTCCTCGGCAGCCGCCGCGTCGTCGGGATCGAGGTCCTCGATCTCGGCGCGCAACGCCGGATCCGAGAGCAGGTCGACGGCCGTGGCCGTCTTCGCGCCGAGCCTCGACAGCAGCGGGTGCGCGGCGCCGGGGTGGACGAGCCTCGTCCAGTCGACACCGAGCACTCCGTCGATGTCGTGACCCAGCAACACCGTTCGCGGGCCGGTCACGGTGCGGCCGTCGGACAGCGGAACCGGGATCGACGCCAGTTCCTCCGCCGCGAGGGCGTCGACGGCCAGCGGTTCGAGCGCCGCGTACAGGCGCTGCCACCAGGACGGTGCCCGTTCGACGCCACTGAGCAGTTCGGTGAGGCGGGCCAGGCCGAGACGGTGGGCGTCGACGGCGGCGAGCGCGGGCGCCCAGCGGGGGCCGGACAGATCCGGGACGACCAGGCCGTCGACGATCTCGGCGAGCAGTTCCGCGAGTTCCTCGGTCAGCCCGGGGACCACCGACGCCCGGCCCGGGGCCTTGTCCGTGCCGTCGACGGTCGGCAGCCAGGGGTGCTCGCGGAGTTCGGCGACGAGATGGTCGCGTAGCGCCGAGTCCACCTCGCTGCGGGCGAACGCGGGGACGGGGACCAGCGACAGTCGCTGGTCGGGCGGCACTGCGGCCACGAACTCGGCGTATCCGGTGGCCAACTCGGCGATCGCGGCGCCGGGCAGGATGCGCCTGCGGTCGGGTTGCATGGCGATGTCGGCGACGAGGATCGCCGGGACCGACAGTTCCTCGTCCGACCGGGTGGGGGCGCGCAGCACGTCCTCGGTGACGGGTGCGACGACGCCGTCCCGGACCGGGACGAGCCAGCGGGCCCGCCCGGACTCGTACTGCCACCAGCGGTCGTCGCCGACCGCGACCTCGGTCAACCCGGAATCGAGTGGCCGTTCGCGTCGGCGGAACTGCTTGCCGCCCACGGTGATCGAGACGAGCGCCGGGAGTTCGAGCAGAAGGTCGGGGGCTTCGCGGGCCATGTACGCGAGCAGCGACTCGGCGTCCACGTCCTCGCGCAGCGTCAGCACGACTTCCGACTCCGCACCGGCGGCCGGGCGGTTCTCGGTGGGCCACGCCAGCCGGAGGGCAGGCACACCCGCGCCCGGGTCGGCGCCGTCGAGGGCCCGCAGTTCCGCCCTGGTGCGGTCCGCGGAGAACAGCACCGAACCGGACGTCGACCGCAGTTCGACCTCGTCGCTCACCGACAGCACCGCCGTGAAGCCGACGCCGTAACGGCCGACGGTGGCCCCGGACTTGTTCGACGCCCGCAACGCGACCAGCGCCTGCACTCCCGGCTCGTCCAGCGGTGTGCCCGTGTTGGACACACTGAGGACGCGTCCGTCGAGGTGCACGGACAGCTCGCCGGGCACCTCGGCGCGGGCCGCGGCGTCGGCCGCGTTCTGCGCCAGCTCGGTGAGGAGCCGGTCGCGGTAGCCGGCGCGGGCCAGATCGGATTCGGCCGCGGCGTCCTCCCGCAGGCGGGTCGGGGACGTGCGCCACGCGAGGAGCGTCGAATCCCTCAGTGCGGCGGTGCCGAAAGGATCGGCTAGCTGGTCGATGCGGATTCCCCGGCCTCGGCGACCTCGGCGGCAGCCGCCGTCGCGGTGTCGGCCCCCGTCTCCGTTGCGGCCCGTTCGACGACCTCGACGGCGCCGTCGTCGTATGCGTCGTACTGCGGCGAACCGGCGCCCGAGGGCAGCAGGGTGTCGGAGTGGGCGCCACACCCGTACGTGACGTCGACGACGTGCCCGTCGGCGGCCATCTCGTTGCCGCACACGCCGAACGCCCCGTGCAGGGCCCCGGCGAGCGGGAGGTAGAAACCGCACAGCCCGCACGTCGACGGCGCAGCCTTGGCCATCTCGGAATCGGGGCCGTAGTCGCCGTCGTGCCAGCGCTGGGCGGCGTCGAGGCGACCCTCGAGGCTCAGAGCCTGCTTACGGCCCAGGCCCAGTTCGAGGGCGGTGTCGTCGATCTCGGGATCGCCCGTCGCGACATAGCCGGGGACGAGGCGGGGGTCACCGGCCGGCGGTGCCAGCAGGTCGCCCGCGGACAGGTCCCCGGGGCGAATCCGCTGGTCCCACGGAATCCATTCGGGTGCGACCAGTGCATCGGGTCCCGGGAGGAGGGCGAGTTCGCTGACGGTGGCACGGTCCGATTCGGGATCGGCGGCCACCACCACCGCCCACTGCCAGCCCCGGTAGCCCGGAAGGTCCGCAACGAAACGGTGAGTCGCGGCGCACTCGTCCTCGGACGTGACGCCCAGGTAGTCGCCGACTCTCCCTTCCTGCAGTTCGACCACTGCGGTTCGGGCGAGCTCGACGGCGTCGGTCAGTACGGGACGCGCCACTGCGCGCTCGTCGGAAGAAGCAACACTCACACCACCAGTTTGCCGCACCACCGCAAGTGCGTGCCCACCTGGGCTGTCATGCTGGTCCGATGACCGGCCGGAGGCACCTCGTCCCAGCCCTGCTCGCGGTGGCGTGGGTGGTCACCGCATGCTCCCCGCAGAGTCCGGTGGCCTCGGGCGCGCCCGGCGCGGACCTTCGCGCCGAGATCGTCCGCACCGTCGACCACGACCAGAATGCGTTCACCCAGGGACTCGAGATCGACGGCACCGAACTGCTCGAGGGCACCGGCCGCCCCGGTGAATCCTGGGTGCAGGCCACCGACCTCGACAGCGGCACGGTCCGGGTACGCGCCGAACTGCCGTCCCCGCTGTTCGGCGAGGGCATCACGGTGAGCGGTGACACGATCTGGCAGCTGACGTGGCGGGACGGGGTCGCCGTCGTCCGGGATCGCGCGACGCTCGCCGAACAGCGGCGGGTCCCGTTCGACGGCGAGGGGTGGGGCATCTGCGCAATGCCCGGCGCGCTGGTCACGAGCGACGGGTCCCCCACCCTCACGTTCCGCGACCCGATCACGTTCGAGCCCCGGCGCACCGTGCAGGCGGTGCAGGACGGCAACCCCGTCTCCCGGCTCAACGAACTCGAATGCGCCGACGACGGCGCGATCTACGCGAACGTCTGGACGGCCGACACCCTCGTCCGCATCGATCCGTCGGACGGACGGGTCACCGCGGAGATCGACGCCTCCGCCGTCCGCGACGCGCTTCCGCCCGGCCCGCGGGACGTCGACGTCCTCAACGGCATCGCCCAGATCCCGGGAACGGACCGGTTCCTCGTCACCGGAAAGTACTGGCCGGCCATGTTCGAGGTGCGGTTCGTTCCCTGACAGGCCGATCTGACCAGCATCGGCCGGGGTTGCTGTGGTCGCATGTCTCCCGACTAGGACAGAATTAGGGAGTGACCGGACCGCGCGAACCCTCCGAGCCTGACGGCGGTCGGGCTCCTGACGAGAATTCCGGGCCCCCCGTTCATCCCGGCTACGACAAATACCCGCCCGCGGCACGCCCGGGAGGCCGGCGCACACCGCTGCCGCCCCTGCATCCGGTCGGCGGCGGGCAGCGTCCCCGGTCCGACGAGGAGCGGGCGGACGCCCCCAAGGCGCCGCCGATGCCGCGCAAGCTCACCGTCACCCGGGTGGCGGCGATGCGCAGCCGGGAACTCACCAACAAGGGCATCGCGACATTCCACCGGGCCGCCAAGGCGGACGGTGCGGACAAGTCGGGTCTCACCGCGCTCACCTACGCGGTGATGGCCAACAACGCGACCGACGCGGCCATCGCCGTCGCCCTGGCGAACACGCTGTTCTTCTCTGCCGCGACGGGCGAGGACAAGACGAAGGTCGCGCTGTACCTGCTGATCACGATCGCCCCGTTCGCCGTCATCGCTCCCCTGATCGGTCCGATGCTCGACCGCCTCCAGCACGGCCGCCGCGTCGCGCTGGCCACGTCGTTCGGACTCCGGACGATGCTGGCGATCGTCCTCGTCTTCAACTTCGACAGCTGGGTGCTGTATCCGGCGGCGCTCGGCATGATGGTGCTCAGCAAATCGTTCTCGGTGCTCAAGAGTGCGGTCACCCCACGTGTGCTGCCACCGGAGATCGACCTCGTGCGCGTCAACTCCCGGCTCACCGTGTTCGGGCTGCTCGGCGGAACCATCGGCGCGGGCGCCCTCGCGGGTGGTCTCGCCATGGCCACCGGTTCCGTCGGCGCGCTGTGGCTGGCGGCCGTCATCACCGCACTCGGCGCGTACCTCTCCATGCGGATCCCGTCGTGGGTCGAGGTCACCGAGGGCGAGGTTCCCGCCACCCTCACGTACCACGGCGACGAACACCCGACCGAGGTGATCGGGCGCACCCGGGTGCTGCAGCCCGAGGCCCCCGCCACCGCGAAGTCCGGCAAACGCAGGCAACCGCTGGGCCGCGCGGTCATCACCGGGTTGTGGGGCAACAGCACCATCCGCGTGCTCACCGGGTTCCTCACCCTGTACATCGCGTTCGTCGCGAAATCGAAGACCGACCACGAACCGCTGGTCCAGGCCGCCATGCTCGGTCTGGTCGGCGCGGCCGCCGGCATCGGCAACTTCGCGGGCAACGCGGCGGGCGCCCGCATCAAGCTCGGCCGCCCCGCCCTCATCGTGCTGCGCTGCACGGGCGCCGTGTGGATCATCGCCGTCCTCGCCGCGATCACCGACAATCTCCTCACCGCCGCGCTCGCCACGCTCGTCGCGTCGGCGGCCAGCGCCCTGGCCAAGGTGTCGCTGGACGCGTCACTGCAACACGACCTGCCCGAGGAGTCGATCGCGTCCGGATTCGGACGTTCGGAGACCGTTCTACAGCTGAGCTGGGTCGTGGGCGGCGCGCTGGGCGTCCTGCTGCCCACCGAATACTGGATCGGGTTCTCGGTGGTCTCCGCCGTCATGACCGTCGGGCTCGTCCAGACCGTGCTCACGTACCGCGGCAGCACCCTCCTGCCGGGACTCGGAGGAAAACGCCCCGACCTGGCCGAACAAGAAGTGACCGAGCACCACTCGACCCACCGGGCCGACCGATCGACAGGAAATGTGACGTAAGTGAGAATGCAGGCGCGAACCAAGAAGATCCTGGCACTGATTGCAGTGGGCCTGATCGTGGTCCTGGTGGCCTTCGTCGGAGTCCTCTACACACTGGTCCGCAACTCCTCGCCCCGCCTGCCCGAGATCACGGCATTCGCGCACGACCGGACCGAGCAGATCGCGCCGCTCGGCTACTGCAACCTGTATCTCGAGGACTGCGAGACCGGCGACATCGCCGAACTCGACGTGCCCCCCGGCTCGTCACTGCAGCTGTCGTTGCCGCCGGAGATCGTCGACGCGCCCTGGCGCATGCTCGTCGTCTACCAGGATTCGTCGGGCCAGCTCCTCGTCCAGGAACAGGCGCACCGCGCCGGTGAGACCCGCGCCGTGACCGTGCCCTCCTCGGACGACCTGCAGCTGGCCGGCGTCGAGATCCAGCTGCCGTCCGCCGTCATCGACGAGCAGGGACTCACGCAGGCCCGGGCCGCCTGGTCGATCAAGACCGCCTAGAACGACACGCCCACGAAGAAGGGCCCCGCGCTGCCACAGCG
>NZ_JBHUSF010000142.1:0-21620 GCF_042673295.1 Rhodococcus sp. NPDC057014 | reverse complement strand
AGTCCGGCCATCTGCCGGGTGCGCGCGCCGACGTCGCCGGTCGTCTCGCTCAGATCCGCCCCGGCGCAGAACGTGCCGCCGGTGTGGGTGAGGACGACGCCGCGGACGTCGTTGTCCGCGGCGGCGTCCCGCAATCCCTGCAGCAGTTCGTCCACGAGCCTGCCGGAGATCGCGTTCCTGTTGTGGGGTGAATCGAGGGTAAGGGTGGCGAATCCTCGATCCACCTCGTACCGGACGTACCGGTCGGCTTCCACGTCGGTCATGTGCTGTCCGTTCGACATCAGTACGACTTCGGCAGCCCGAGCGAGTGCTGGGCGACGAAGTTGAGGACCATTTCCCTGCTCACCGGGGCGACGCGTCCGATGCGTGCCGCGCCGAGCATCGCCGCGAGACCGTATTCCTTGGTCAGGCCCGCGCCGCCGTGCGTCTGGACGGCCTGGTCGAGTGCTTTGATGCCGGCCTCGGCGGCCGCGTACTTGGCCATGTTGGCGGCCTCGGCGGCGCCGAAGTCGTCGCCGCTGTCGTACAGCACGGCCGCCTTCTGCATCATCAGCTTGGCGAGTTCGAGTTCGATCTTGATCTGCGCCAGCGGATGCGAGATGCCCTGGTGCGCGCCGATCGGCTCCTTCCACACCGTGCGCTCCTTCGCGAACCGGACCGCGGCGTCCAGCGCGTAGCGGCCCATGCCGATCGCCATCGACGCGCCGAGGATGCGTTCGGGGTTGAGACCGGCGAACAGCTGCATCAGGGCGGCATCGGCCTCGCCGACGAGCGCGTCGGCGGGCAGCCTGACGTCGTCGAGGAACAGCATGAACTGGTGGTCGGGCTCGACGATGTCCATCTCCATCGGCGTCTTCACGAAATTCTCGGCGTCGGTGGGGACGATGAACAGCGCGGGCTTCAGCTTGCCGGTCTTCGAGTCCTCGGTCCGCGCGACGATCAGGACGGCGTCGGCCTGGTCGACGCCGGAGATGTAGATCTTGTTCCCCGACAGCAGCCAGTCCTCACCGTCTCGCCTCGCGGTGGTCGAGATCTGATGCGAGTTGGACCCCGCGTCGGCCTCCGTGATGCCGAACGCCATGATCTTCGAGCCGTCGGCGAGACCGGGAAGCCACTTCTGCTTCTGGTCCGCCGTGCCGTACTTGCCGATGATCGTGCCGCAGATGGCGGGCGAGACGACCACCAGCAGGAGGCCCGCGCCGTGGGCGGCGAGTTCCTCCTGGACGAGCGCCAGTTCGTAGATGCCCGCGCCGCCGCCCCCGTATTCCTCGGGGAGGTTGACGCCGAGGAAGCCGAGTTTGCCCGCCTCGTTCCACAATTCGGTGAGTGGTTCGCCGCGCCGCGCCCGCGGCAGCACGTAGTCGACGTAGTTGAAGCGTTCCCCGAGCTTCGACACGGAGGCGCGGAGTTCCTTCTGTTCTTCGGTTTCGATGAAGCTCATGATTCTCCTTCGGCGTGCGCTGCTTCGACTACTGCCAGGACCGTTCCCACGTCGACCTGCGTGCCGACGGTCACGGACAGTTCGGTGAGGACACCGGACGCCGGTGCCTTGATCGTGTGTTCCATCTTCATCGCCTCGAGCCATACGACCGGCTGGCCGGCAGTCACCGCATCGCCGACCTCGGCGCCGACGCGGATCACGGAACCCGGCATCGGCGCGAGCAGGGAGCCCTCGGCGACGACGGCACTCGGGTCGGTGAATCGCGGTGCGGCGTGCAGGCTCACGGGCCCCAGGGCGGAGTCGACGAACACGTCGTCCCCGTACCGGAACACCTCGAACGCCCGGCGCAGGCCCGCGACATTTAGTGCGACGTGCCGTGCCGTCGCCGACACGAGCGAGACGTCGTCGAAACCCTCCGCCTTCAGCCCGTACCGGGTGTGCAGGTACCGGATCTCGACGTCTCCGCCGGTGCCGGTGAACGTCTTGCACTGCGGCGAGGACGCCAGGTTGCGCCAGCCGCTGGGCAGCGAGGAGTTCACTGTCGCGACGTCCCGGTTGTGCGCGGCGTCCGCGAGGGCCGCGGCCAGCGCCGACAGCCGCTCGGTCTCCGCCGTCGCCAGCGGCTGCGCCAGCACGTCCAGTCCGTGGGTGTCGAAGAAGGCGGTGTCGGTGTCGCCAGCGAGGAACGCCGGGTGGCGGAGCACGTTGACGAGCAGGTCGCGGTTGGTGCGCAGACCGTGGATCTGCGCGCGGCCCAGCGCCGTCGCCAGCCGGGTCGCCGCCTGCGTGCGGGTGGGCGCGAACGAGATGATCTTCGCGAGCATCGGGTCGTAGTGCACACCGACGGTGGACCCGTCGACCACACCGGAGTCGAGGCGGATGCCCGGTGTGCGGAGAACGTCGAATTCGGCCGCGCTGCCTGGTAGCGCCAGCCGGTGGACCGGCCCGCTCTGCGGCTGCCAGTTCTGCGCGGGATCTTCGGCGTACAGCCGGACCTCGATGGAATGGCCGGACACGGCGGGCGAATCCGCGTCGAGTGCGAGTCCCGACGCCACCTGCAGTTGCAGGTCCACGAGGTCGAGGCCGGTGGTGCATTCGGTGACCGGGTGCTCCACCTGCAGCCGGGTGTTCATCTCCAGAAAGAAGAAGTCCCCCCCGGTGTCGTCTTCCCCTCGCTCCGCTCGACCGGTCGCCAGGAACTCGACCGTCCCCGCCCCCTCGTAGTCGATGGCCTTCGCCGCGAGCCGGGCGGCCTCGAACAGCCGCTCCCGCATTCCGGGGACGGCCTCGACCAGCGGCGACGGCGCCTCCTCCACGACCTTCTGGTGCCGGCGCTGGATGGAGCATTCGCGCTCTCCCACCGCCCACACGGTTCCGTGCCGGTCGGCCATCACCTGGACCTCGATGTGCCTGCCCGTTTCGAGGTAGCGCTCGCAGAAGACGGTCGGGTCGCCGAACGCCGACTGCGCTTCGCGCCGCGCGCCTTCCAGTTGTTCCGGGAGGTCCACGAGTTCACGCACGACGCGCATGCCACGTCCGCCGCCGCCGGCGGACGCCTTGACCAGCACCGGCAGATCGGCTTCGGTGACGGCGCCGGGGTCGAGTTCGGCGAGCACCGGGACCCCGGCGGCGGCCATCAACTTCTTGGACTCGACCTTGGAGCCCATCATCTCGATGGCGGGCGCGGGCGGTCCGATCCACGTCAGCCCCGCATCGTGGACGGCGCGCGCGAATTCCGCGTTCTCGGACAGGAACCCGTAGCCGGGGTGGATGGCGTCGGCACCGGCGAGGAGCGCGGCCTCGACGACGAGGTCACCGCGCAGGTAGGTGTCGGCCGGACTGTTGCCCGGCAACCGGACCGCGGCGTCGGCCTCGGTGACGTGCGGGCTGAGCGCGTCGGCGTCCGAGAACACGGCGACGGTCCCGATGCCTGAGCGGCGGCAGGTGGCGAAGATGCGGCGGGCGATCTCGCCGCGGTTTGCAACCAGTACGGACTGGATCATGGCGGGGGCGAGCGGAGCGACGGGGTCGGTCATCAGTGCCTCACATTCGGAAGACGCCGAAGTTCTCGGCGCCTTCGATCGGGGCGTTGGCAATGGCCGACAGGCACATTCCCACCACGGTGCGGGTGTCGCGCGGGTCGATGACGCCGTCGTCGTAGAGGCGACCGGACAGGAACATCGGCACCGATTCGGCCTCGATCTGGTTTTCGATCATCGCGCGCATCCCGGCGTCGGCCTCTTCGTCGAACGCCTGCCCCCGCGCCTCGGCGGAGGCACGGCTGACGATGGAGATGACACCGGCCAGTTGCGCGCCGCCCATCACGGCGGATTTGGAACTCGGCCAGGCGAACAGGAATCGGGGGTCGAACGCGCGCCCGCACATCCCGTAGTGGCCGGCGCCGTACGACGCACCGAGCAGGATCGAGATGTGCGGGACGGTGGAGTTGGAGACGGCGTTGATCATCATCGACCCGTGCTTGATCATCCCGCCTTCCTCGTACTCCTTGCCGACCATGTAGCCGGTCGTGTTGTGCAGGAACAGCAGCGGGGTGTTCGAGCGGTTGGCCAGCTGGATGAACTGGGTGGCCTTCTGCGATTCCTCGCTGAACAGCACACCCCGCGCGTTGGCGAGGATGCCCACCGGATACCCGTGCAACTCGGCCCAGCCGGTGACGAGGGACGATCCGTACATCGGCTTGAACTCGTCGAAGTCGGAGCCGTCGACGATGCGGGCGATGACCTCGCGGGGGTCGAACGGGATCTTGAGGTCGGCGGGGACGATGCCCAGGAGTTCCTCGGGATCCTCGAGCGGTTCGACGACCTCCGCGCGCGGCGCCGGGCCCTGTTTCTTCCAGTTCAGGCGTTTGACGATGCTGCGCCCGATCCGGATGGCGTCCTGCTCGTCGACGGCGAAGTAGTCGGCGAGACCGGACTTGCGGGCGTGCATCTCGGCGCCCCCGAGGGTTTCGTCGTCGGATTCCTCACCGGTGGCCATCTTGACCAGGGGCGGCCCGGCGAGGAATACCTTGGACCGTTCCTTGATCATGACGACGTGATCGGACATGCCGGGGATGTACGCGCCGCCGGCCGTCGAGTTGCCGAAGACGAGGGCGATGGTCGGGATGCCCGCCGCGGACAGCTGTGTGAGGTCGCGGAACATGCGGCCACCGGGGATGAACACTTCCTTCTGGGTGGGAAGGTCGGCGCCGCCGGATTCCACGAGGGAGATGACGGGGAGCCGGTTCTGCCGGGCGATGTCGTTGGCGCGGAATCCCTTCCGCAACGTCCACGGATTGCTGGTGCCGCCGCGGACCGTCGGGTCGTTGGCGACGATCAGGCATTCGACGCCTTCCACGACCCCGATGCCGACGACGGTGCTGGCGCCGACTGGGAAGTCGCTGCCCCACGCCGCGAGCGGGCACAGTTCGAGGAACGGTGAATCCGGGTCGAGGAGCAGTTCGATGCGCTCCCTGGCGAGGAGTTTGCCGCGCTTCTTGTGCCGCTCGGTGTACTTCTCGCCGCCGCCCGCGAGTGCCTTCGCGTGCTCGGTGTCGATCTCGGCGAGTTTCTCCGTCATGGCCCTGGCCGCCGCGGCATACTCCTCCGAACCGGTGTCCAGGGTGGATGTCAACGTGGTCATGCTTGATACCCCAATCGCTTGGCCGCGAGCCCCGTCAGGATCTCGGTGGTGCCGCCACCGATTCCGAGGATCCGCATGTCGCGGTATTGCCGTTCCACTTCGCTCTCCCGCATGTAGCCGAGGCCGCCGAACAGCTGGACGGCCTGGTTGGCCACCCACTCCCCCGCCTCGACGGCGGTGTTCTTCGCGAAGCAGACCTCCGCGATGAAGTCCTCGTTCGACACGAGCGACCGTTCCACCAGCGCTCTCGTGTAGACGCGGGCCACGTCGGTTCGGCGCGCCATCTCGGTGACCGTGTTCTGCACCGGCTGCCTGCTGATCAGGGGACGGCCGAATGTCTCGCGGTCGCGTACCCACTGCAGCGTCAGGTCGAGGCACCGCTGCGCGCTGGAGTAGGCCTGCGCGGCGAGGGCGATGCGCTCGGTGAGGAACGCCTGGGCGATCTGCGCGAACCCGCTGTTCTCCTCGCCGACGAGGTTGGCGGCGGGTACCCGCGCGTCGACGAACGACAGTTCGGCCGTGTCCGACGCACGCCATCCCATCTTGTCGAGTTTGCGCGCCACCTCGAATCCGGGTGTGCCCTTCTCGATCACGAGGAGTGAGACCCCGGACGCGCCGGGGCCGCCGGTGCGGACGGCGGTGACCACGAAGTCGGCGCGGACGGCGGACGTGATGAACGTCTTGGACCCGTTGACAACGAAGTGGTCGCCGTCGCGGACCGCGGTGGTCCGCAGGTGCCCGACGTCGGAACCGCCGCCGGGTTCGGTGATGGCGAGCGAGCCGATGAGTTCGCCGCGCAGGGTGGGGCGGACCCACTTCTCGATCTGGTCCGGATCTCCGGCAGCCGCGAGGTGCGGCAGTGCGATCCCCGACGTGAACAGGGAAGCGAACACACCGCCCGACGCACCCGCCTGGTGGAATTCCTCGCAGATCAGCACCGCGTCGACGAGGTCACCGCCCTCACCTCCGACGGATTCGGGGAAGCCGGCGCCGAGCAGTCCCAGTTCGGCGGCCTCACGGTGGAGGGTGCGGGGCAGTTCGCCGTCGCGCTCCCACTCGTCCAGGTTGGGCAGTATCTTTCGTTCGACGAAGCTGCGCACGGTCTTGCGCAGGTCCTGCCGCTCGGGTGTGTCCCACACGCTCACAACGGTGTCCCTTCGGGTAGAAGTGCTGTGGGTATGTCGAGGTGCCGGGACCTCAGCCATTCGCCGAGGCCCTTGGCCTGCGGGTCGAACCGAGCCTGGGACGCGACGCCCTGCCCGAGGATTCCCTCGATCACGAAGTTGACGGCGCGCAGTTTCGGCAGCACGTACCTCGTGACGGTGAGATCGGCGGCCTCCGGGAGCAGGCGCTTCACCTCGTCGACGGTCAGTGCGTGGACCAGCCACCGCCACTGCTCGTCGGTGCGCACCCACACACCGACGTTCGCGTTGCCGCCCTTGTCGCCGCTGCGCGCCCCGGCAACGGTGCCGAGCGCGATCCGGATCGTGGGTTCGGCGCCGCGCGGCTCCGGGAGCGCGGGCTCGTCGACGTCCGCGAGTTCCCGGACGTCGGTGGCGGGTTCGATGTCGACGCGGGTACCGTCCGGCAGCACCGCGACGTGTGGCACCTCCTTTGCGTACACGTAGCCGGGGGTGAACACCCCGTAGGGCTGCCCCTGACCGGGCGGTGCCGTCAATGTGAATCCGGGGTAGCTGGCGAGGGCCATTTCTACTGCGACGGAGGAGAATCCGCGACCGACGGCGTTGGCGTCGGGGTCCCGGACCACGCAGCGCAGCAGCGCGCTGGCCGCCTCCTCGGTGTCGGCGTCCGTGTGGTCGGTGCGAGCGAGCGACCAATCGAGTTCGGCGGGCCGGGTGGGCAGCCACCCCTCGAGTTGCCGCTTCACGAGCGCTGCCTTGGCCTCGATGTCGAGGCCGGTGAGCACGAACACGGCCTCGTTGCGGAAACCGGCGAGCGTGTTCAGCGACACCTTGAGCTGCGGCGGCGGCGCCTCCCCGGTGACGCCGCTGATCCGGACCCGGTCCGGGCCGTTTTGTGACAGTGCGGCGGTGTCGATCCGCGCGGTCACGTCGGGACCGGCGTAGCGGCCACCGGTGATCTCGTACAGCAACTGCGCGGTGACGGTGCCGACGGTGACGGCGCCGCCCGTGCCGGGATGCTTGGTGATGACGGACGACCCGTCCGAGTCGATCTCGGCGATCGGGAATCCGGGTCGGTCGAGGTCGTCGATCTCGGTGAAGAACGCGTAGTTGCCGCCCGTCGCCTGCGTGCCGCACTCGATGACGTGCCCGGCCACCACGGCACCGGCGAGCTGATCGACGGCGTCTCGCTGCCAGCCGAAATGCGCGGCTGCAGGGCCCACGATCACGGACGCGTCGGTGACCCGCCCGGTGACGACGACGTCGGCGCCGGCGTTCAGGCATTCGACGATGCCCCACGCGCCGAGGTAGGCGTTGGCGGTGAGCGGGCTGCCCAGCCCCAGTTCGGCGGCCCGGCCGATGAGGTCGTCCCCTTCGACGTGGGCGATCTTCGCCTGCAGCCCCAGCTTGTCATTCACCTCCCGCAATGCGTCCGCGAGACCGGCCGGGTTGAGGCCGCCGGCGTTCGCGACGATGCGGACTCCCCTGTCGAGGGCCAACCCGAGGCAGTCCTCCGCCTGACGCAGGAACGTCTTGGCGTAGCCGCGGTTCGGGTCCTTCATGCGGTCGCGGCCGAGGATCAGCATGGTGAGTTCGGCGAGGTAGTCGCCGGTCAGGTAGTCGAGTTCGCCGCCCTCGAGCATCTCGCGCATCGCCGACAGACGATCGCCGTAGAAGCCGGAGCAGTTGCCGATCCGCACGGTCATCGGGTTCCCGCCTCACGGCCGCCGCCCGCCGGGCCCGCGAAGGCCTGAGCGATGTTCAGCCACGCGTCGGCGTCCGCGCCGGTGGCCTCGAGGGTGAGGTCGGCACGGTTCGCGCGCTGGGTGACGAGAAGGCAGAAGTCCTCGGCGGGACCGGTGACCTTCTGCGCGGCGTCCTCGGGACCCCACGTCCAGACGGACACCCCGTCGGGGGCGGTGAGTTCGACGCGGAACTCCTCCGCGGGCGGGGCGAGTTCGTTGACGGCGTAGGCGAAGTCGCGGGTGCGGACGCCGAGGTGGGCGATGCTCTTCAACCGCTCGGTGGGCTTGCGAGGCACTCTGAGCGCGTCGGCGACATCCTGGCCGTGCGCCCAGGTCTCCATCAACCGGGCGGTCGCCATCGACGCCGCCTTCATCGGCGGGCCGTACCAGAGGATCTTCTGCCCGGGCGGCACCGCCAGGAGGGCCTCCGCGAGTCGGTTCCGCGCCGAACGCCACGCCGCCAGGAGTTCCGCGGGTGCGCGCCGGGCGTGTTCGGCGGCGCCGGCGTCGACGAATCCACCGGGGTTCGCGGCGGCCACCGTCAGCTGCTCGGTGAAGCCGTCGGGGTCGGTGATCGCCAGCAGCGCGGCCTCGTCGGTCCACAGCAGATGCCCGATCTGGTGGGCGATGGTCCAGCCCTGCGCCGGTGTCGGATCGGCCCAGCGGGTGTCGGGGAGGTCGGCGACGAGCGCGTCCAGCGAGTCGTTCTCGGCGCACAGATCATCGATGAACCTCTGCAGTTCAGCCATGCGACCAGCATCACACCGTCCCGATAAAAAAGCAAGCACGATTGATTGTTATTCGGCTGCGGTTCGCTCGGCGAGCTGACATCCTGGTCACGTGATCCGACAGATGCTCACCCAGGCCGCGCTCAACCCACTCCCCACCCCGCGCACCCTGGCAGCCCGACTGGTCCCGGGAACGGGCCACACCGTCGCCGGCAAGCGGATCCTCGTCACCGGCGGTTCCTCCGGCGTCGGCGAGGCGGCGGCACGCCGGCTCGCGACCCTCGGCGCGGAGGTCGTCCTCGTCGCCCGTGGCTCCGACGCCCTCGAGTCGGTGCGCGATGACATCCTGCGGTCGGGTTGCGACGCCCACGCCGTCCCGTGCGACCTCACGGACCCCGAGTCCGTCGACGCCCTCGTCGCGCGGGTGCTCGGGGAGATCGGACCCGTCGACGTACTCGTCAACAACGCCGGACGGTCGATCCGGCGGACCGTGGAGGACTCGCTGGACCGCTTCCACGACTTCGAACGCACCATGGCGGTCAACTACTTCGGCTCGACGCGGCTGACCCTGAAGTTGCTCCCGTCGATGCTCGAGCGCGGCGAGGGGCACGTCATCAACGTCGCGACGTGGGGTGTGCCGGCCGGGGTCATGCCGAAGTTCTCGGCCTACCACGCGTCCAAGGCGGCCGTCGGTGCGTTCGGCCGCAGCCTCGGCGCCGAACTGCGCGACCGCGGGATCTCGGTGACCACCCTCGACTTCCCGTTGGTCCGCACACCGATGATCGCGCCCACCACGGACTACGACGCGATGGCGGCACTGACTCCCGAGCAGGCGGCGGAATGGTTCGTCACGGCGGTGCGCACCCGCCCGATCGAACTGCTCCCCGGTTACGCCGAAGTGTTCCGGCTGCTCGGCACGTTCGCGCCGTCCGCGACCGACGCACTGGTGCGGCGCACCGGCATCTGAGCGGGTGACAGACTGGGACGGTCTCGAATCCGCGCTCACACCCGAGGGAGTCGTCCATGACCGACGCCGTGCTCACCACCCGCGAAGGCGACATCGTCACCTGGACGCTCAACCGCCCGGAGGCCCGTAATCCCATCTCCGAGCCGGACGTGATCGAGGCGCTCGAGAATGCGGTGGCCGACGTCAACGGTGATCCCAGTGTGCGCGCCGCGATCGTCACCGGTGCCGGTTCGGCGTTCTCCTCCGGCGGCAACGTCAAGCACATGCGCGACCGCGCGGGAATGTTCGGCGGCTCCCCCGCCGACCTGCGTCAGGGCTACCGGCACGGCATCCAGCGCATCCCGCTCGCCCTCTACCACTGCGAGGTGCCGACCATCGCCGCCGTCAACGGACCCGCGATCGGCGCCGGCTGCGACCTGTCGCTGATGTGCGACATGCGGATCGCCTCCACGGCCGCCGTGTTCGCCGAGAGCTTCGTCAAGGTCGGACTCGTTCCCGGCGACGGCGGCGCCTGGTTCCTTCCGCAGGCCGTGGGGATGGCGCGGGCCAGCGAGATGGCGTTCACCGGCGACGCGATCGACGCCGCGAAGGCGCTCGAATGGGGACTCGTCTCGCAGGTCGTCGAACCCGGAGAACTCCACGACGCGGCACGGGCACTCGCCGACCGCGTGGCGGTCAACCCGCCGCAGGTGCTGCGAATGACCAAGAAACTGCTGCGCGAGGGCCGTCACCAGAGCCTCGAGAGCCTCCTCGAACTGTCGGCGGCCATGCAGTCGCTCGCCCACCACACCGCGGACCATCACGAGGCCGTCGGCGCGATGCTCGACCGTCGCACTCCGAACTTCACCGGCCGGTGACCCCGGGCAGCGCACACCCGTGACAGCCGCGCCGCGCAGTCAACTTCTCCCCGTCGTCTCGGTCCTCGGATCGGTACTGTCCGTCCAGTTCGGTGCCGCATTCGCGAGCACGCTGTTCGATGCGGTCGGCGCGGGCGGCGCCGTGTCCCTGCGCCTGACGATTGCGGCGATCATCCTCGGGGTGATCGTGCGACCGCGGTGGCGACGGTGGACACGCACGCAGCAGCAGGGTGTTCTCGCACTCGGAGTGGCGCTCGCCGTGATGAACTCGGCGTTCTACGAGGCACTCGCGCGGCTCCCGCTCGGCACGGCGGTCACCATCGAATTCCTGGGTCCGCTCACCCTCGCCGCCGTGCTGTCGCGGAGACTGCAGGACGGTGTGTGGGTGCTCGCGGCACTGACCGGGGTGGTCCTGCTCGGCCTGCGCGAGAACTCGGGCGCCGAGTCCCTCGACCTCGTGGGAGTGGGCTTCGCCCTCGTCGCCGGAACGGCCTGGGCCGGCTACATCGTCGCCGGCTCCCACCTCGCCGCGAGGATACCCAGTGCGGACGGCCTGGCCGGGGCGAGCATCGTCGCAGCGGTGCTGACGATTCCGCTCGGCGCGGTGTCGGGTGGCACCGCACTGTTCGACCCCAGGATCCTGGCCGTCGGCGCGGCGGTGGCCCTGCTGTCCTCGGTGATTCCGTACTCGCTCGAACTGCGGGCGCTGCGGGTGATGAGCAAGAAGGTGTTCGCCGTACTCATCGCGCTGGAACCGGCGGCCGCGACCCTCGCCGGGGTGATCGTGCTCGGGCAGGTCCTCGGGCTGCAGTCGCTCGCCGCGATCGCGCTCGTCGTCGCGGCGGGCGTCGGTTCCGTGCTGAGCAACCGGTAGCGGCACGGACGACGGGCCCGGCTGGCAGGATCGACCCGTGAGCACCGCGAACCTGACCCGAGCCGAAACCGCCGAACGTTCCCGCGCGATCGACGTTCTCGGCTATCGAGTGGAACTGGACATCCTCGGCGCCGTCGACCCGGAGGTCGGGACGTTCGCGACCACGACCACCGTCGAGTTCACCGCGAGCACGTCCACGACCTGGCTCGACTTCCTCGGGGCCGGCGTGGAGTCCGTGACGGTCAACGGAGCAAGCGTCCCCGTCGACTACGACGGCGCCCGCATCGCGTTGAGCGGGCTGCGGGAATCGAACGTCGTGACCGTGGCCGCCCGCGGCGAGTACAGCCGTTCCGGTGAGGGCCTGCACCGATACCTCGACCCGGCAGACGGGCAGACGTACCTCTACACGCAGTACGAACCGGCGGACGCGCGGCGGGTGTTCGCGTGCTTCGAGCAGCCGGACCTGAAGGCGCCGTTCACGTTCGTCGTCACCGCGCCGCACGGGTGGGAGGTGGTCTCCAACCGGGAGATCGCCGAACGGGTGGACACGACCGACGGCCAGGTCGTCACGTTCGCGCCGACCCTGCCGATCTCCACGTACATCACCGCGATCGTGGCCGGGCCCTACCACCGGGTGAACGCGGAGTGGAGCGGCGGCGATCTCACGATCCCGCTGGGCGTCCTCTGCCGGGCGTCGCTCGCGCAGTACCTCGACGCCGACACGATCTTCGAGATCACCCGGCAGGGGCTGGGATTCTTCGCCGAGGGTTTCGACTACCCGTACCCGTTCGGCAAGTACGACCAGGTGTTCGTCCCCGAGTACAACCTCGGGGCGATGGAGAACCCGGGCTGCGTGACGTTCACCGAGGCGTACGTGTTCCGCGGCGCCGCCACGGATTCCCAGTACGAGGGCCGCGCGAACACGATCCTGCACGAGATGGCCCACATGTGGTTCGGCGACCTCGTCACGATGGTGTGGTGGGACGACCTGTGGCTCAAGGAGTCGTTCGCCGACTACATGGGCGCACTGGCGAACGCGGAGGCCACCCGGTGGACCGACGCGTGGGTGGCCTTCGCCAACCGCCGCAAGGCGTGGGCGTACCTGCAGGACCAGCTGCCGACGACGCATCCGATCGTCGCGGACATCGTGGACCTCGAGGCCGCGAAACTGAACTTCGACGGCATCACGTACGCGAAGGGCGCCAGTGTCCTCAAGCAACTCGTCGCGTACGCCGGGCGGGAGGCGTTCTTCGAGGGGGCGCGCCGCTACTTCCGCGCCCACGCGTTCGGGAACACCACTCTCACGGATCTGCTGACGGAGCTGTCGGCGACGTCGGGCCGGGACCTGACGAGCTGGGCACGCGCCTGGTTGCAGACCACCGGGGTGTCGGCGCTGAGCCTGGAACGGGACGCCGACGGGCGCGCCGCGATCGTGCAGACCGATCCGCGCCCACATCGGCTCGGCGTGGGGCGCTACGACTTCGACGCGGCGGGCGATCTCGTGTGTGTACAGCGGGTCGAGGTCGACCTCGGGGACGCCCGCACTCCGATCGACCTCGACGACGCGCCGCTCGTGGTGCTCAACGACGCAGACCCGACGTACGCGAAGGTGCGGTTGGACGAACGATCGCTGAGCACCGTCGAGCGGTCCCTCGACCGGGTGCGGGACCCGCTGGCGCGCGGCCTGATCTGGTCGTCGCTGTGGAACACGACCCGCGACAGCGAACTGGGCGCGACGCGGTATCTGTCGATGGCCCAGCGGTTCTCCCCTGCGGAATCGCACCTGACGCTGCTCACGTCCGTGCTGGCCAACGCCCCGTACGCGATCGAGCACTACCTGCCCGAGAGTGCGCGCGGCGCCGCGCGCCGCGGGTGGCTCGACCACACGTGGCGTGCATTGTGGGACGCCCCGCCTGCGTCGGGGAGCCAACTCGCCTGGGCACGTGCGGTGGCGGCCGCCGCCGAGGTGGACGACAGTCGCGCGGAGGACATCCGGTCGCTGCTCGACACTGACGGGCGGGCACCGACCGGGTTGTCGCTCGACCCGGACCTGCGGTGGGCGCTGAGGGGCGCGCTCGCCGCCACCGGGCACGCCGGCATGGCGGACCTCGACGGTGAACTGCGCCGCGACGACACCGGTTCCGGCCGCACCGCGTACCTGCGGGCGACGTTCTCGCGACCGGACCCGGACGTGAAGGCGAAGGCCTGGGACGCGATCTTCCACGACCGCACCTTGTCCAACGACCATCTCGGCGCGATCATCGCCGGGTTCCGCGCAGGCGCCCGGAAGGACCTCGTCGCGGGATACGCCGCCGACTACTTCGCGTCGATCCGCTCGGTGTGGGAGACGCGCAGCATCGAGATCGCCCGGCGGATCGTGGTCGGGTTGTTCCCGGCCGCGACGAACCTCGACGCGGCGGACGAATGGCTCGCGAGTAACACCGATGCGCCCGCCGCGCTGCGCCGGCTGGTGCTCGAGCAGCGGGATCACCTCGCGCGGGACCTGCGGGCGCAAGCCTTCAACTCGGAGGTCACCGGCTGACCGACCCGGTCCCGATCGCGGTGCGGGCGGTCCAGCGTTCCAGGACACCCCGCCACAGCCCCGATGCACTGTCACCCGCCCACGCGACGTACCCGTCGGGACGCACGAGCAGTGCGGGCCCGGCATCGGTCCTGGTCACCGCGTGAATGCCACCGGGAACAGGCACCCCCGGCTCGGTGACCAGGACGAATCCGCCCGAGCGCAGCACCTCGTACAGCCGGCCGGCGTCGGTGGGCACGTCCTCGGCCCGTCGGCCGACCAGGGCGCTGTCGCCGGCGTCGTGGCCGTAGCCGATTCCGATACCCGAGAACATCCGCGCCACCGCGTCGCCGATCGGCGGAAAGCCGAGAAGCGCTGCCACCGCGCCGTTCCGCAACTTCCGCAGAATCCACGGCCGCACGGTCATCATGCGCATCGTGGTTCCGCTCGACCGCAGCACCAGCCGCCCCACCGGGTGCCGTTCGGAGTGGTAGGTGTCGAGCACCGCGTCGTCCGCACCGCCCAGAACGGCCGCGAGTTTCCAGCCGAGATTCATCGCGTCCTGAATCCCGGTGTTCATCCCCTGGCCGCCTGCCGGTGAATGCACGTGGGCGGCATCGCCTGCGAGGAACACCCGGCCCGTCCGGTATTGCGGGACCTGCCGTTCGTCGCTGTGGAATCGCGACTGCCACCGCACGTCGCCGAGTCCGTAGTCCGTGCCCATCGCGAGTCGGATGGTGCTGCGCAGTTCCTCCCGGTCCACGGGGGCGCTGTCGTCCACCTGATGTCGGCGGTTCCACGCGATCACGCGAAACACGTTGTCGCCGTATGGCGCGATGAAGGCGAATCCGTCGCGGACGGCGTTGACGGTCACGAGGTTGTCCGGCGGGTTCGCGAGTTCGACGTCGGCGAGCATGATCGACCGTAGTACG
The DNA here is from genome assembly GCF_042673295.1 of Rhodococcus sp. NPDC057014. Taxonomy (NCBI): domain Bacteria; kingdom Bacillati; phylum Actinomycetota; class Actinomycetes; order Mycobacteriales; family Nocardiaceae; genus Rhodococcus; species Rhodococcus sp. NPDC057014. Next base: position 6,771 of record NZ_JBHUSF010000142.1, on the reverse strand, counting down.
GCCCTGCCTGGGAACGATTGCCCGATCATCGTCCGCACCACGCTGTGCGCGCCGTCCGCACCGATCGCGTACGCCGCGTGGAACGTGCTGTCGCGTCCCGATCCGTCGTGGCCGTGAACGCGGACGCCGTCCCCGTCCTGCTCCACCCCGGTGACTGTGAATCCCCGGACGAAGTCGGCGCCGCGCTCCCGGGCGTGCGACTCGAGGAGGGCGTCGACGTTCTGTTGGGGCGTGACGAGGACGTACGGGAAGCGGGACCGCAGGCGCCCGAGGTTCAGAGCTGCGCCGCGCCACAGTTTCAGGCCCGGTGAGGCGGCGCCGGTGGCCACGAGACGGTCGGCGAGTCCGCGGGCGTCGAGCAGTTCGAGAGTGCGGGCGTGGACGCCGAATGCGCGGCTGAGGGTCGACGGCGCGGCGCGTTTGTCGAGCACCGTCACGGATCGGCCCGCCGTCGCCAACTCGGCCGCGAGCATGCATCCGGTGGGCCCCGCGCCGATCACCACCACGTCGATGTGCTTCATGACGCCCGCCTCCGATCGAAAGGTTCCCAGCAAGTCAACAACTGTTGACTTTGACGGTAGACGCATCCCGACGTCAGGTCAACAGTTGTTGACTACACTTCGGGAATGCCCGAACGCCGCGCCCGCTCCGCCGTCGCCACCCGCGCCGCGATCCTCGACGCGGCCCGCGCCCGGTTCGGCGCCGACGGTTACGAACGCACGACGATGCGCGCCGTCGCATCGGACGTGGGCGTCGACCCCGCACTCGTGGTCCGGTACTTCACCAACAAGGAGTCGCTGTTCGCCGAGGCCGCCGAATTCGACCTGCACCTCCCCGACCTCCACGACGTTCCCGTGCACGAACTCGCGAGCGTGCTGATGCCGCGCTTCTTCGCGGTGTGGGAGAACGACGGCGCGTTCCTCCCCCTGCTCCGCGCGGCGGCCAGCAGTCCGCGGGCCGCCGAGGCGATGTTGCAGGCCTTCGCCCGCCAGGTGGCGCCCGCACTCGCAGCGGTCGCGGCCGATCACGCCGACGAGCGCGCGGCCCTCGTCGGGTCGCAGGTCCTCGGACTCGCCTTCTCCCGCTACGTACTCCGGGTGCCGCCCCTCGCGGGCATGACCCACGAACAACTGATGCGGTGGGTCGGGCCCGTGCTCGAGTACTACCTCACCGCGGAACCCCGATAGCCCCCTACCGGTGATGCCTGCCGCCGTTCAGCATCCAGCGGGCGTCGAGTTCACTCGTGCTGCGGCGGTGCCGCCGGATGGTGAACGACGTGATCGGCAACCGCTCGACGACGCTCGCATCGGCCCGCGGATCACCCGCAATCCCCTGTTCGAGAACCGAATACGCGGTGTGGTTGACCGAATGGACGGCCAGCCGGAGGGCGTCGAGCGCCGTCGGCCTCGGCCCGAACGCGGCGAGCGTGTGACCGCCGTCCACCGCGGTCTCCACCACTGCGTAGAAATGCCAGTCTGCGCCCGAATCGCCAGTCATGTTGCGCCTCGCTCGATGTGCTTCTGTGAGCTGTGCCATGACCGTATCGCGAGGGTACGACACGTTTCCGGCGGCGCGTCGGTCAGGCCACGGAACGACGGCCGATCCCGAAAAGCTTCTGTGGGGCATCGATTCCCTCGAGCCGGTGACTGCCCGCCGGTTCGCCCCAGAACTCGTCGCCGTCCAGTTCGTCGTAGAACTCCCCCGTCACGACCACCTCCTGGGACGGCGCGACCGTGACGACGCGCCCGGCCATGGCGACCGGCCTGCCGAACCAGTCGCCTGCGCTCGGTACCGCCGTGCCCCAGGCGATCCCGGCCCGCAACTGCGGGAGCCCCTCGGCGCGCGCGGCCTGCACGAGGTCGAGCGCGACGTGCGCCAGCGCGTTGGGATCGGGCGAGACCATCATGACGGCGTCCCCGATCGTCTTCACCAGACGCACCGGCGGCGACACCAGATCCGTGGCCACCCGGTCGAGGCGCTCGGCCACCCGGCCCAGATCGGCGGGCTCCGCCTGCTCCCCGAGCAACGTGAATCCGACGAGTTCGGCGAAACAGACCCCGACGTCCTGCGCACCCCGCACCTGGAGGTTCGAGTCGCCCGCGATCCCCACCGCGTCGGACCGCAGTTGATGGCGCAGAGCCGTGGCGATGAGGTGCGCCAGGATCTGCGCCTCGAAATCCACGATGCGACGCATCTCCACCGCGTACCGCAGGGCCACCTCGGGGTGTTCGCGCGACGCCTCGAGCCGCTCCTGCAGGAGCGAGTCCGCGGCGCCGGCGACCGTCCAGAGGTTGCGGCCGAGGACCCGAGCGGCGGCGAAGATGGCGCTCTCCTCGAGCCCCAGATCCCGGTACTGCTCGAGTCCGCGCGCGAGGTCGAGGTCGCCGTCGTCGTAGAACGTGCCGTCCGCCGACGCACCCCGGCCGATCGCCCGGAACCACCGGCGGGCGTCGTCGACGGTGACGCCCACCTTCCCGGCGATGTCGTCGATGCTGTACCGGCCCTTCGGCGACAGCGCGTGCTCGAGCACCAGGTATGCGAGGCGATCGCCGCGCGCGGCGCCGCGAAGGTCGTCGATCGACGCCCCATCCTCGATGAGGGTGTTCAGCACCCCCATGCGCGCGGACCGGTCCGGTCCGCTGAGCCCGTCGAGGAGGCCGGCTCGCTCGAACTCGTGGAGCAGCGACGGCGGCGGACCGGGACGTCGCAACGGGCGGGTCGGCGGGGACACCAGACGTCCCGTCCGGGGCGGGATCCGTCGGGGCTGTCGCGGAGTGCGCACGTCCTCATCGTCTCAGGAACGACGTCGCCCTTCGCCGGAATCCTCCGAACTCACTGTCCCCAGGACCGCGACCGAACTAGATTCGGTATGTGCCGATTCAGAGTCTGTTACTGGACGTGGCGGAGGGCCATTTCGCCCGCCGCGGCGTCCTCGGCACCCGGCTGGCCGACATCCGGCACGAGGCCGGGGTCAGCGTGGGAGCCGTCTACCACCACTTCCCGAACAAGGAAGAGCTGTACGTGCAAGTCTGGCTGCGGGCGCTCGCCGGGCGTCGACGAGCGGGCCGACCCCACCGCGGTCGCGCCCGAACTGGCGCGCGCCGCGTGGGATTCGCTACGGAATCAGGAGTAGAGGGACACGATCACGCAGCCGCGCCGGCCGCGGCGCGCGGGATGACACGATGACACCATGGCTGACTCCGTCGATCGCAGATCCGTGGACAGGGCGCGTGAGCGCATCACCGGCCTGATCCGGCGGACACCCACGTTCCGCACCACCGTGCCCACCGTTCACGGCGCCGTGCCGGTGATCTTCAAACTCGAATTCCTGCAGTACGGCGGCTCGTTCAAGGTACGGGGCAGCCTCAACGCGCTGTTGCACGCCGAGGAGGACGGCCGCCTCGACGACGCAGGCGTCGTCATCGCATCCGGCGGGAACGCCGCCATCGGGGCTGCGTGGGCGTCACGGCTCCGTGGTGTGAAGTGCACGGTGGTCGTCCCCGTCACGGCACCCGACGTCAAGATCGACAAGCTCATCGCGCTCGGCGCGGACGTGCGCACGGTCGGCGACCGGTACGCCGAGGCGGCCGAGTACGCGAGGGAACTCGCCGCGTCCTCGAACGCACTCGCCCTGCACGCCTACGATCTCCCCGACATCGTCGCCGGGGCGGGCACCATCGCACTCGAGATCCAGGACGACGTCGCCGAGCCGCTGTCCTATGTGATCGCCGTCGGCGGCGGCGGACTGCTGGCCGGCGTCATCGCCGGCAGCGGCGAGGACGACAGCATCTTCGGCGTGGAACCGCGCGGAGCGGCGACGCTGCACTCCGCGGTCGCCGCCCGGGAACCCGCGGATATCGACATCGACAGCATCGCCGGCGATTCGCTCGGTGCCACCCGGATCGGGTCCATCGCCTGGGAGACGGTCCGCTCGCGGCCCGTCTCCAGCCTGATCGTCGACGACGAAACCCTGATCGACGCGCGAACGCTGCTGTGGGAGGAATTCCGGATCGTCGTCGAGCACGGCACCGCGGCGGCGCTCGCCGCGATCGTCACCGGACAACTCCGCCCCGCCGGCGACACACCGCTCTGCGTGGTGCTGTGCGGCGCCAACACGTCGCTGACCAGTTACTGATCCGGCCAGGGCCCTCAGCCGCGTGGTTTCAGACGGCTGTTCGGCAGTTCGGGGGCGGGCAGCGGATCACCGTCGTAGCCCTCGACCGTGCCGAACCGGGGGTCGGCGGGGACCGCACCCCGGAGTTCGGACTGCCACTCGCGGCGGTAGCCGACGATGTCCTCGTGGCTGCGGCCGAGGAAGTTCCACCACATGATCACCTGCTCGCCGAGCGGCTCGCCGCCGAGCACCAGCAGCCGCGCCCGGGTACCGCCCGTGTTGCGCAGCACCACCAGCGACTCGCCGGGCGGCTGATAGCCGAGTTCCGCCCACCGCAGCGTGGTCCCACGCAGCTGCACCTCACCCTCGTCCACGAGCACCCCCACCTCGAAGCCGCGCTCGATGTCGAGGGTGAGATCCGCACCCGGCTCCAGCAGGATCTCCGCACCGAGCAGCGGTGTGAACGTGCGCACCGGCGACGTGGAGCCCACCGTGCTTCCGAGGAACACCCGCACCGTCGCCCCGCCCCTGACGACCGGGTCGGGCGCGTACGTCTCGAATGCCGGCTCCGCGTCCTGCGCCGACGCCGGCAACGCCACCCACAGTTGCGCGCCGTGCAGGATCCGCGTCTGCGGTGTCGACACCTCGGAGTGCGCGATCCCTCGCCCCGCGGTCATCAGGTTGACCTCACCGGGTCGCACCATCGCGTGCGAGCCGATGCTGTCGCGGTGTTCGATCTCGCCGGTGAACAGCCAGCTCACCGTCTGCAGTCCCGTGTGCGGGTGCGGCGGCACGTTCATCCCGCCCGTCTTCGCGACGTCGTCCGGACCGTAGTGGTCGGCGAAGCACCAGGCGCCGATCAGCGAACGGTCGCGTTGCGGGAGGGTGCGCCGGACCGGCATCGCGCGGGGGCCGCCGAGCGGGACCTCGCGCGCGCCGAGCACCTGGATGCCGCCGCCGTCGGGGTGCGATTCGCACCGCTCTTCCACCGTGTTCGTCTCCAGATTGCTCACTGCTCCATCGTGCCTTTCGTCAGTCCTGTGCGCCGCGCAGTTTCGCGCAGAGTTGGGTGAGCGTGTCGAATTCGTTGTCGGACAGTGCCGGGCCCACGTGCCGCCGGATGCTCGCCGCGTGCCTGCGTCCGACGGACTTCTGCACGCGCGCACCCTCCGCGGTCAGTGCGACGACGGTCCCGCGGCGGTCGCCGGGATCGCACTCCCTGGTGACGTACCCGGAGCCGGCCAGCCGCTCGACGAGCCTGCTCAGCGAGGGCTGGCTGAGCAGGATCTCCCGATTGAGGTCGTGCAGGCGCAGTCGGCGCTCGGGCGCCCGGCCGAGGGTGAACAGCACGTCGTACTCGCGCATGCTCAGCTCGTCCCACACGTCGTCGGCGGCGAGGTTCCGCATCACCGCGACCTGCGCGCGGAACAGCGCCTCCCACGCCTCGGCCGCCCGTTCGGTCCTACTGACGGGCGGCATCGACCGGCTCGCGATCGGACTTCATCGACGCGTGCGTCGGCGGGTTGTCCGGCACCCCGGCAGGCCTGCGGGCGGCGAACTCCTTGCGCAGCACGGGCACGACCTCGCCGCCGAGCAGGTCCAGCTGCTCGAGCACCGTCTTCAGGGGAAGTCCCGCGTGGTCGACGAGGAACAACTGGCGCTGGTAGTCGCCGAAGAAGTCGGCGAACGTCAGGGTCTTCTCGATCACCTGCTCAGGCGTGCCGACGGTCAGCGGGGTCTGGTCCGTGAAGTCCTCGAGGCTCGGCCCGTGACCGTAGACCGGGGCGTTGTCGAAGTAGGGCCGGAACTCGTCGACGGCGTCCTTGGCGTTGCGGCGCATGAACACCTGCCCGCCCAGTCCGACGATCGCCTGGTCGGCGCGACCGTGACCGTAGTGCTCGTACCGCTCGCGGTAGAGGTTGATCAGGGCGATGTAGTGCTCCTTGGGCCAGAAAATGTTGTTGGCGAAGAAGCCGTCGCCGTGGAATGCAGCGATCTCGGCGATCTCCGGGCTGCGGATCGACCCGTGCCAGACGAACGGCGGGATCCCGTCGAGCGGGCGCGGCGTGGACGTGAAGCCCTGCAGCGGGGTGCGGAACTGCCCCTGCCAGTCCACGACGTCCTCGTCCCACAGTCGGCGCAGCAACCGGTAGTGCTCGAGCGCCAGCGGGATGCCCTGCCGGATGTCCTGGCCGAACCACGGATAGACGGGGGCCGTATTTCCGCGGCCCATCATCAGATCCACCCGGCCGTCCGCGAGGTGCTGCAGCATCGCGTAGTCCTCGGCGATCTTCACCGGGTCGTTGGTGGTGATCAGCGTCGTGGACGTGGACAGGATGATCTTCTCGGTCTGCGCGGCGAGGTAGCCCAGCATGGTGGTGGGCGACGACGGCACGAACGGCGGGTTGTGGTGCTCTCCGGTGGCGAACACGTCGAGTCCGACGTCCTCGGCGTGCTTGGCGATGGTCGTCATCGCCGTGATGCGCTCGTGCTCGGTGGGGGTGCGGCCGGTAGTGGGATCGGCCGTGACGTCGCCGACGGTGAAGATTCCGAACTGCATAGCTGTTCCTCTCGCGTCAGAACTCCATGCATTTGCATGAACCTATTGCAACATTCAACCACTTCGGCCTATTCCGGAAACGGCCGAGGGCGGCAAG
>NZ_JBHUSF010000141.1:0-21760 GCF_042673295.1 Rhodococcus sp. NPDC057014 | reverse complement strand
CACCGTCGCCGCGCACCCGCGCACCATCCGCACACGAACACTGCACAGCCCATGGGAGGGCATCGATGACAAGCCAGAACGGCGGCCGGGCACTCGTCGCGGCCCTCGCCGCACACGGAGTCGACACGGTCTTCGGCATTCCGGGCACCCACAACCTCGCCGTCTACGCCGCCTTGGCCGACTCGCCGATCCGCTCCGTCCTGACGCGGCACGAGCAGGGGGCCGGTTACGCCGCCGACGGCTATGCGCGCGTCACAGGCAGACCCGGCGTGTGCCTGACCACGACCGGCCCCGCCATTCTCAATGCCGCCGCCGCGGCGGCGCAGGCGTGGTCGGATTCGATCCCGGTGCTGTTCATCTCGCCGGCACTGCCGCTCACCCACCCGGGGCGGGGAAACGGCTACCTCCACGAGGTGAAGAATCAGCAGGCGGCGCTCGAGGCGATCGTGGCCTACAGCCACCGGGTGACCAGCGTCGCCGAGATCCCCCACGCGATCGCGTACGCCTTCGCCGCCATGACCTCGGGCCGGCCCCGGCCGGTGCACATCGAGATCCCCGTCGACATCCTCGACGCGGAAGCGGACGTCCGGATCGTGGCCCCGGTGGACGCTGCTCCGCTCGCCGCTCCCCCGCACGCGGTGACGGAGGCGACCCGCCGTCTCACCGCCGCACAGTCTCCCGTGCTGGTCGTGGGCGGCGGCGCCCGGTCGGCGGCCCCGCAGGTCCGCGCCCTCGCCGAACGTCTGTCCGCCCCCGTGCTCACGACGACCAACGGGAAAGGAGTACTCGACGAGGACCACCCGCTGTCGGTGGGAGCCGGCGTTCACCATCCCGCGGTCCGGGCCACGCTCGAGGCGGCCGATTGCGTCGTGGCGATCGGCACCGAGTTCGCACCGTCCGACTTCTGGTACGGCCCGGTGGAACTGGACCACAAGCTGATTCGCGTCGACGTCGATCCGGCGTCGATGACCACGAACGCCGATCCCGCCGTCCGCCTGCTGGGAGATGCCGGGACCGTGGTCGCGCAACTGCTCGACGCCACCACGGTGCGGGAGGATTCCGGCGCCCACGACCGCGCCGCGTCGCTCCGACGTGAATTGCGGGCCGACGCCGCCGCCGAGGGTGCCCCGTGGCTGGAGATGATGGCAGCGATCGCGCCGTTCGTCGACGAATCCACGGTGATCGCCGGGGACAGCACCATGGCCTGCTACTACGGTGCGCTGTCGAATCTCGCGGTGCACCGCCCCGGCGGATTCCTGTACCCGACGGGTCAGGGAACGCTGGGATACGGTCTGCCTGCGGCGATCGGCGCAGCCGTGGCCGACCCGGACGCACGGGTCCTGGCGATCCTCGGCGACGGCGGGGTGATGTTCACGCTCCCCGAACTCGCGACCGCCGCGCACCTCCGGCTTCCGCTGCCCATCGTGGTCGTCGACAACGGCGGCTACGGGGAGATCCGCAACGAGATGGCCGACCGCGGCGACACCGTCCACTCGGTCGCGCTCGGCGGCATCGACTTCCCCGCGGTGGCGCGGGCGATGGGATGTCACGGACGGTCCGTCGAGACCCCCGGAGCGCTGACCGACGCGATCACCGCCGCCTTCGACGCGGACCGCCCCACCCTCCTGCACATCCGCGAGAACAGCAGGGCGACGCAGCCGGAGTGACGGCTACGCTGGTTCGGCCGGGCTCTCGGCTACGGTTTCGGTAGACGAGAAGTCACATCCAAGGAGTTGAGAGCGCGATGCCACGCCCCAGCGTTGAAGCGGAACGTCGAGAACAGATCCTGCAGGCGACGTGCGAGGCCATCGCCGAACTCGGCTTTCGCGCCGTCCGGATCGCCGACGTCGCGGCGAGGGCTGGGGTGAGCAACGGCACGATTCACTACTACTTCGATTCGAAGGATGCGCTGCTGCATGCGGCGTTCCAGTTCAACTTCGAGCATTCGCTGGAACGCCGCCGGTGGATCATGGAGAAGAGCGACGTCCCGCTCGTGCGGCTGCACCGGCTCGTCGAGTCGTATCTTCCCGCCGGGCCGGAGACGATCACGGCGTGGCGGGTGTGGGTGGAATTGTGGGCGTCCGCACTCGGCAACGTCGAACTCCAGGAACTCAACGACACGGTGTACGGAGAATGGCGCGGGGTCGTCCGCGAGACGGTCGAGGCGGGCGTGGAGCAGGGCGCCCTCCGGGTCGACGATCCCGGGGCCGCCACCGACATGCTCCTCGGCCTGCTCGACGGCCTCGCGATACAGGTGCTCACCGGTTCCACCCTGATGACGCCGACGCGGATGCGGGCCGTGTGCGACGACTTCATCGACGCGATCACCGTCGACAAGCACCGGGTCGTGTCGGCGGCCGCCAAGCGCACCGCGAAGTAGCCGTCAGATCGCCCGATGAAGCGGTGATCCCCTCCAGCACAGCCTCTTCCACAACACGGACCGAGCGGTGAGGGGATGTAGTCGTCGTCGGCCGCCGTCCCCTGTTCCACGAGAACTGCATCGTGACCGGAGGACACGATGCAGTTCCCGAGCGTCACGTTCCCGATCCGCAGCGAGGAGAACACGTGGGGAACGAGTTGTGACGACATACTTTTCACCTGTCGACGAGCGCGGCCCGCGGCCCGCGGTCGTAGCCGCCGAGTCCGAGCGGCTGCACGCACGTCTTGGTCAACACGGCATGGAGCGTGCCGGCGACGAGGAACGCCGGAATCGAGGCGGTGGTGTACGGAAAGATCGGGGACGGGATGTAGGTGACCGGATTGAGCAGCAGCGCGTACGTGACCGCGCCGGCGGCCACCGAGGCGAACGCGAAGGCGTTGACACCGCCCCAGTAGCCATAGCAGGAGCGCCCACTGGGGAGGTACAGGTCGCGGATCCGGAGGGCGCCTCTGCGCAGCAGGAAGAAGTCCACGATCTGGACGGCGCACAGTGGCGCGACGAGGATCGCGCCCCAGGACAGGAATCGACCGTAATTGTCGTAGACGGCCGACGGGAAGAAGACCAGGATCGCCGCGGGCCCGAGGATGAACGCCACGAGCACGGGCCACGGTGTGCCACGGAGCAGCTTCCCGCCGCCGCCCTTGAGGGCGACCATGGACGCATATCCCTGGGAGAGGATGGCAGTGACGTTGGCGAAGCCGATGACGATCAGTGCCAGGACACCGAGCACGACTCCCGCGAGGGGAATCATCCACTCCGTCGGATCCTCGATGTTCAGGGCCAGCGCGGCGAAGACACCGACCACGGCGGCGGCCACGGAGGCGGCGAAGAGCCCGAGCCAGTTCGGCCAGAACGCGGCACGCGGACTTCGGGTGAGCCGGGCGAGGTTTCCGACGTTCGGCCACCACGCGAACCCGCCGGCGATGTTCAGCTCGATCGCGACCATGAAACTGGTGTGCGGATCGCTTTCCGGATCGAGCGGCGGCAGACCGGCCAGTTCGGACCACGATCGCTTGGTGAACACCATGACGAGGATCCCGACGATGACGATCACCAGGACCGGTGCGATCACCCGGCACACGGACTCCACCGAGACCGGTCCCCGGGCGAGGACGAGCCAGGACACGCCGACCGCCACCAGTCCCAGCAGGCTCACTGCCGCACCGGTGTGGGAGATCTCGACGCCGAACACGTTGTCGATGACGTTCACCAGGCCGTGCCCGAACATGATGGCCAGAACCGCGGACCAGGCGGCCGCGAAGAGAGTGGACATCACGACCATCACGATTCGGGCGCCGTTGCTGCCGAACACACTTCGCAGTCCGACGAACTGCTCGATGCCGTACTTCGCCGACGGCAGACACGGCGCGAGCGACACGAGGAAGACGCTGATCGCGTAGCCGATGACGATGCTCGCGATCGCCTGCACCGCGCCGACGTAGTACGCAACGGCGGCGCCCTGCAGAAACGCCCAGGTGGCCACGGCCAAGCCGATGTTGACCGCGGAGTAGTCCCAGAAGCCCCAGATCCGCTCCGACGGCACCAACGGCAGTTCGTTCAACGTCGCGTCCGTGCCGCCGGCGCCTGCACTGCCCACTGTCACGGTGCGGTCCTCCCGCTGCCCGTCCAGCATCAGTACGCCCACCACAGCATGACGGTGATCGTCGCGACGATCCCGGCGATCGCCGCCACGACGTCCCGCCACGGAAGGTCGGGCAGGATCATCCCGCCTCCGCCCCGGGATTCCAGTAGGAGCAAGCGCCTCTCGAGTTCCTGTTCGAATGCGTCGTCCACGCGATCCCCATTTCTGATTGACGGGCCAGTTATCATTAGTCTGTGGCACGGGTCACATCGTGTCAACCCTCGAATTCTCGCGCAGGAAAACAGGATTGAGTATTGACTGGCGGGCCGATCAAGAACAGGATGCTGGTCATGACGAACACGAAGGATCACCCGACTGCCCTACCGGCCCGCGTTCGGACCGTCGTGATCGGCGCGGGGTACGCCGGCCTGTCCGCCGCACTCTCGCTACACGACGACCGGATCGACACCGTGATCCTCGAGGGAGCCGACCGCGTCGGCGGGAGGGTGTGCTCGGAGAGGCGGGACGACGTCGTCGTCGACCACGGCGGGCAATGGGTCGGCCCCACCCAGAAGCACCTGCTCGCGCTCGCCGACCGCTTCGGCTGCCCGACCTTCCCCACGTACAACACCGGCGAACACATCGAACTGTGGCCCGACGGCGTCCAGCGGCGCTACACCGGCGCCGGTCCCGACGGCGGCCCCGGCATGGCCGAATACCTGGCCGCCGCCGACCGCATCGACGAACTCGCGAGAACGATCGATCTCGACGACCCCACGAACACCCCGGACATCGAGAGGTGGGACAGCGAGACCGTCCACTCGTACTTCGAGCAAACCGTCGCCGACGAGGACGCCCGTCGACGACTCGCGCTCGCGATCGAGGGTGTGTGGTCGGTCGAACCGCGCGATCTGTCGGTGTTCCATCTGCTGTTCTACGTCGCGTCGGCAGGCGGTTTCGATCAGCTGATGGAAACCGAGGGGTGCGCCCAGGAGCGCCGCTTCCGCGACGGAGCACAGTCGACGGCGCTGGCGGTCGCGGCCCACCTCGGTGACCGGGTCCACCTGGGTACGGCAGTGCGGCACGTCGAGCACACCGCTGACGGAGTACGGATCGAGACCAGCCGGGGAACGATCCTCGCCGACGCCGTCGTCATGGCCCTGCCGCCGTCAGCCACCCAGCGGGTCACGTTCACTCCCCCACTGCCGGTCGCGCGCACACGGTGGGTCGAACGCAGTCCGATGGGCGACGTGGCGAAGGTGCACGCCGTCTTCGACACCCCGTTCTGGCGCGCCGACGGACTCTCGGGGCAGGCCACCGTGTACGGCGACCGCGCCGTCGGAGTCGTCTTCGACAATTCCCCCGAAGATGCCGGACACGGCGTGCTCGTGTGCTTCGTCTACGGTGACCGCCAGCGTTCCTGGTCGGCGCTGTCCGACGAGGACCGCCGCGCGGCGATCCTCGGCACCGTCGTCGAACTCTTCGGCGACCGCGCCGCGTCACCGGTCGACTACACCGAGAAGATCTGGCCGCAGGACCCCTGGGTGCGAGGCGGCTACGCGGCCAGTCCCACCCCCGGAACCTGGTTCGCGCACGGACGAGGGTGGCGTGCTCCCACCGACCGCGTCCACTGGGCGGGCTCGGAGACCGCGAGCATCTGGAACGGCTACATCGACGGAGCCATCTCCTCGGGCGCGCGTGCGGCCGACGAGATCCGGAAGCAATTGTCTTGCTGAGCGAACGGGACGCTCGTCCGATCCGACGCAACGAGCGTCCCGTTCGTCGGGCGCGGCGGACCCTATGATGTAGCGAACCGCGACCGCCCAGCGAAGGAGCCGCGTATGTGCTCGCCCCGCATCATGACTCACGTCTACCGGACCATCGAGAACCGCGCCGCCCCGATGAGTCGGCGGTCGCTGTTCGGAGCGGTGGGCGCCGCAGCACTGGGGGCGGCGGTCGCGCCGGCGACGGCATCGGCTGCACCCGCGTCCGGCGCGTCGATTCTCGATCTCACCCACGTGCTCACACCCGGCTTTCCCGTGTGGCCCGGCGCTCAGCAGTTCGCGATGCGGCCGGTGGCGCGGATCGGTGACGCTGCGACCCCGCTCGGCTCCGTCGGCATAGGCGCTCCCAGCGTGTTCTCCAAGAACGAACTCCGCTACGACGAGCACACCGGCACGCACGTCGACGCGCCGGCGCACGCGAGCGTGAACGGTCTCACCGTCGAGCAAATTCCACCCCGCGACCTGGTGGTACCCCTCGTTGTCGTGGACATCTCGCTGCGGGCGCGGGCCGATAACGACACGCTACTCACCCGGCAGGACGTTCTGGACTGGGAGTCCGATCACGGACCGCTTCCCGATCGCTGCATGGTGGCGATGAACTCGGGGTGGGATGTCCGCGCCGCACAGCCCCCGACGTTCACCAATCAGGACGTCACCGGTGTGCAGCACACCCCCGGGTTCGACCCGGGCGCCGTCGAGTTCCTCGTCCGGGAGCGAGACATCGTCGCGTTGGGAACGGACACCCTCAGTATCGATGCAGGGCGTAGCACCACGTACGGTGCGCATCTCGCGGCGCTCGGCGCCGGAAAGTACGCGGTGGAAGCTCTCGCGAATCTGTCGCAGGTTCCGCCGTCCGGCGCAACCGTCGCGGTCGGCGCCCCCACCCACGCAGGAGGGTCCGGCGGCCCCTGCCGGACCCTCGCGTGGTTCTGACCGTGGCGGTCAGCCCTGGGGCGTGACGCGCAGTACCTGGTCGGTGGAACCGTTGTCCGTGGTGACGAGCAGCGAGCCGTCGGCGGTCGGGGTGACGGACCGGAGTCGGCCGTGCTGATTCTGCAGGCCGAACGTCTGCGCGGTCACCGTCTGCCCGTCCGCGGCCAGCCGCAGGAAGATCAGTTGCTTCGTCTTGAGTCCGCCCATGACGAGGGCGCCGTCCCACGGTCCCCATCCGGCTCCGGTCACGAACGCGCCGCTTCCGGTCGCCAGGGTGCTGCTGCCCGAACTCCACGCCGCGGCAATGGCTCCGGGCACCCGCACCGGGTCCGTCATCGGCACGGTCTCGTCGTAGATGCCGGGAATCCGGTCCGGCCTGTATCCGTAGTTGCCGCCGGCGACCAGGAGATTCACCTCGTCGTCCCGTGACGTTCCCTGGTCGACGGCGTAGACGCGACCCGTTCCCGGCTGTTGAGCGAGACCCTGCGCATTGCGATGGCCGAGGGTGTACACGGGGCTCGCCGGATTCGGATTTCCGGCTGCGGGGGTGCCGTCGGCGTTGATGTGAAGGGTCTTGCCGCCCAGCGAGTTCGGATCCTGCGACACGGTCGGCTGCGCCGTGTCGCCGGTGCCGACGAACAGGGTGCCGTCGGTAGCCGTCAGGATCCGGCAACCGCCGTGACGTCCCTCGTCGACGGGGATCCCGGTCAGGATCGCGGCACCGCGGGTCAGCGTCGTCCAGCCGGCATCGACGGTCCACGACTGGATCCGGATATCGGTGACGCCGCCGCCCTGGAATCCCTGGCACGTGTACAGAGTGCGGGACTGTGCGAAGTTGCTCGCGAGTGCGATACCCATCAGCCCGGTCTCGGACTGTGCGTAGAGGTCGGCGAGATCGGCGGCGACCGGTCCGCTGCTGCCGTCCGCCCGCCGGACGAAGAACCCGCCCGACCGCTGCCCCGTGAGCACCGCGCCGTCCGGTGCCTGCACGGCGTCCCACGGATGGTCGAGTCCCTCGAGGACGGGTGTGACCGTCAGAGCCGGAAGGGTGTCTTCCGTCGGCACTCCCGGGCCGTCGCTGTCCGAGCCGAGACTTCCCGTGTCGAACGGAATGGGTAGCGGCTGAGCGGATGCCTGTGCGGCGGGAAGGCCGATCACGGCCGTGGTGGCGAGAGCAAGGGCAGCGAGCTTCGGTTGACGCACAAGTTCTCCTCGGGTCGTTGACGCGCTACGCGGCAACTATAGGCGCGCCGACGCCCGAAGTTGATCTTGTCGGTCACCTCCGCGCGGCGCACACCAGCGCGAAGCGCCCGTCCGGGTCGGTCCAGACCCGGTCGACGCCGAATCCGGCCTCCGCCAACTCCCGTCGGATGCCGTCGAGGGTGAACTTGGCGGAAATCTCCGTCCTCAGCTGCTCCCCCGCGGCGAACTCGACGTCCAGATCCAGCTCGGCGATACGAATCGACATGGCCCGCTCGGCCTCGAGCCGCATCTCGATCCACTCGTTGCCGGCGTCCCACAGCGCGACGTGCCGGAACTCGTCCACCGGGAAATCCGCGTCGAGCTGCGAGTTGAGTACCTGCAGCACATTGCGGTTGAACTGCGCCGTCACCCCGGCGGCGTCGTCGTATGCGGGAACGAGAACGGTGGGATCGACGACCAGCCCGACACCGAGAAGGAGGTGCTCCGCTGGTTCGAGCACGTCGGCGATGCCGGAGAGGAACTCCGCACGCTCGGCGGGCACCATGTTTCCGAGGGTGCCCCCGAGGAACGCGATCGTGCGGCGACCACCCCGCGGCAGGTGGTGCAGCGACTCGGTGAAGTCGCTGACGACGCCGCGCACGGTGAGGTTCGGGAACTCCGCGCCGATCTGCTCGGCCGCACCCTCGAGCGCGGACACCGACACGTCCTGCGGCACATACGTGTGGAGGGTTCCGCGACGGGTGCCGGCGTCGAGCAGCAGCCGGGTCTTCTCCGAGGAGCCGGATCCGAGTTCCACGAGAATCTCCGGCGCCACCACCTCGGCGATCTCCCCCGAATAACGTCGCAGCAGTTCCCGTTCGGTGCGCGTCGGGAAGTATTCGGGCAACGCGGTGATCTGCTCGAACAGCTCGCTGCCGCGGGCGTCGTAGAAGTATTTGGGCGGCAGCCACTTCGGGTTCGACGTGAGCCCGACGGTAGCGTCCTTGCGGAGGGCGGCCTTCAGCTGTTCGGGCTGCAGGTACACCTCGAGGGTCGGTGTGGTGGTCATCGTGCTCCCATCTCGAGCGGGGTGACGATCAGGTGTCCGGGACGTGCGCTGACGACGTGACGGTCCGGAATCGATTGCCAAGCGGGGTCGTCGTCGTAAGGTTCGGACATCACGATGGCCCGTTCGTCGTCGACGAGCACCGACAGCGAATGATGCCAGGTGGTGGCCCACAGTTCCGTGCCGTTGCCCAGCAGCAGATTCAGGCGCGAGTTCGGGGCGGCAGCGACGACGGACTGGACGAGCGAGGTCATCGCCTTCTCGGGGTCCTGCCCGCCGAGCGCCCGGCGCAGCAGCAGCCACAACGCCGCCGAATCGGTCGGCGCCTCGAGTCGCAGCAGATCGATCGCGGGCAGTTCCGCGGCGAGCCCGGCGAGCGACTCCGGCCACCCGCGCACCACCCCGTTGTGGCTGAACGCCCACGTGTCGTCGCAGAACGGTGCGCAGGCCGTGTGCTGCACGGGCATCCCGACCGTCGCCGACCGGGCGGCGGCCACCACGGCGCGGGAGCGGATGTTCGGCAACATCTCTCGCACGACGGGATCCGACCACAACGGCGCGGCACTGCGGTAGCGGGAGAAGCCGTCCGCACCCCACCACCCGACGCCGAATCCGTCGGCGTTGATGGTTCCGCCGCCCCTCATGTCGCGTGGCGCGTAGGACTGGTGCAGCAGCGAGTTCTCGCCGCAACCGACGAGGTCGGCCACTGATCGTTCCGGTCCCAGATAGCCCAGGTGTCGGCACATCTTAGTAGTCGTCTCCCGGAAGGTCGCGGGCACAGCGGAATCCGGAGAAGATCTGCCTGCGGATCGGGTGGTCCCAGTTGCGGAACGTCCCGCGGCACGCCACCGGATCGGTGCCGAACGAACCGCCGCGCAGCACACGGTAGTCGCCGCCGTAGAACACCTCGGAGTATTCGCGGTACGGGAACGCCGAGAAACCGGGGTAGGGCTCGAACGGCGACGACGTCCACTCCCAGACGTCGCCGATCAACTGGTGCACGCCGAGCGGGGACACCCCCGACGGATATGCCCCGACCACCGCGGGTCCGAGGTGGCGCTGGCCGAGGTTGGCGAGCGATGCATCGGGTTCGCCGTCGCCCCAGGGGAATCGGCGCGACCGTCCGGTGAGCGGATCCCACCGCGCCGCCTTCTCCCATTCCGCTTCGGTCGGCAGCCTCTTGCCTGCCCAGCGTGCGAACGCCTCGGCTTCGAAGAAGCAGACGTGCACCACCGGTTCCTGAGGATGAATCGGCTCGGTGACTCCGAACCTGCGGCGCCACCACGTTCCGCAGCCGTCGTTCTCCCAGAACTGGGGTGCTTCCAGCCCGGCGTCGCGGCGATGCGCCCATCCCCGCTCACTCCACAATTCGGGCCGCGCGTACCCACCGTCGTCCACGAACTCGAGGTAGCGGGCGTTGGTGACGGGAACGGCGTCCATCACGAACGCCGGCACGTGCACCACATGCGCGGACCTCTCGTTGTCGAGCGCCCACGGATCGTCCGACGTTCCCATCGTGAATTCGCCGGCGGGAACGACCACTTCGCCCTCGGTGATCGCCCCACCGACCCGCGGTGCGCTGTCCGCGGTCAGCACCGCTGCACCGGAACGCAGTTGGTGGGTGGCGAGCATCGTTTCGGCGTGCTGCTGCTCGTGTTGCGCGATCATGCCGAACGCGAATCCGTTCTCCTCGAGAGGGCGGCCCCGGAACGTGCTGCCGTCGAGCACGTCCCACGCCTTGTCGCGAACGGTACGGAGGTAATCCCTGGCCTCGTCCGGGTTCAACAGCGGCAGGGAGGGCCGGGAATTCCTCGAATGTTTGAAC
This sequence comes from Rhodococcus sp. NPDC057014, assembly GCF_042673295.1. NCBI lineage: Bacteria > Bacillati > Actinomycetota > Actinomycetes > Mycobacteriales > Nocardiaceae > Rhodococcus > Rhodococcus sp. NPDC057014. The sequence continues at coordinate 10,948 of NZ_JBHUSF010000141.1, read as the reverse complement.
GCGTCGTACAACTCGTCGATGTCGCTGCGGACGGGTTCGCGGCCGCCGACGTCCCGCACGAGCCACAACTCTTCCTGATTGCCGATGTGCGCGAGATCCCACACGAGCGGGCTCATCAGCGGGGAATGCTGCGCGACGAGGTCTTCCCCGTCGACACAGTCCGTCAACCCGGCGGTACGCTCCCGCGCCCGCGTCAACACCGTCTCGATCTTCTCGCGGGTACCCATCAGCGGTCCTCGCTCGGCGCCTGGCCCCGGCAACATCGTTCGGCGGCGGTGTCGAGCAGCCGGACGAATTCGGGATCGGGCGAGTACGCCGCCGCCAGCGACAGCAGAGCCGTTGCCGCAGCACGCAGTTCGAGGTCGGCCAGGCCGAACTCGGCCGCATCCCGCCAGCGTTCCGCGGTGGGCAGTGCCGCGGCGAGCGCCTCGGCCATGGCCCCCGGACCCGACAGCAGTGCGTCGATCGCCGCGATCGGGACCCGCCACTGGTCGCCCGGTTGCGCGTCGAGGTAGCGCACCTCGAGATGCCCGGCAGCGCGGACGGGCGGAAACAGCGTGGTGAGGTGATAGTCGAGGTCGGCGGACGTCGGACGCCCGATCACGTCGTCCAACGCCCCCTCCACCCAGTCCCCGAAAGTTGCGTCGCCGGGTGCCGTCCAATCCGGTCCGTCGTTGCGGATGCACAGCAACGGCACGTCCAGCACCCAGGCCGCATAGTCCGCGCTGTGCGGGGTTCCGGTGGTCCGCGGCGAATCGAGTTCGAGCCACGTCCGCATCCGCTGCGACGCCCACTGCCCGTCGGGTACCCCGTAGAGCCGCGGTGAACACGCGAACGCCGCAATCATCGCGGGCCCGACCGCATGCAGCAGGTGCCACCGCTTCTCCACCGCAATCGGATCGGCTCCGGCGTCCACGCTGACCTGGGTGGCGGCGGTATTGCACATCATCAACTTGCCGAAGGGCCCGATTCCGGTGAAGCGGGATTCCATGGCGCAGTAGCGCGGTGACTGGAGGAGACGTCGAGCGGGCCTGCGGGTGTCGGCGGCCTCGGACGACATCCGAATCGACCGGGACGACAACAGATCGGCGAGGACGGCCTGATCGGCGGCGAGGTAGTCGCACAATTCCCGTGCGGAGCGATAGGGGGCGCTGGACAGTTCGATCTGTCCGCCGGGTTCGACCGTGACGGCGCTGCCACCGGGAAGGGGCTGGGCAGGAGAGGAGGGATCGATGGTTCTGGGGGTGTGCGGCCCGAGAGCTTCGGCGAGAGCGGCGAGGTCGGGACGCACGTGGTCCGGCAGTTGCGCGGTCAGCCACTCCAATTCCGCGCCGATCAGCTGGGGTGGCCCCAGTTTGAAGCACACACCACCCAGATACGCCTCCGCCGCCGGCCGCGACGTGAGCCACGTTGCTTCGACGGACTGAACTGCAGTAGCCATTCGACCCTCCCCTTCGGGCGCCGCCTGAACGTCGTTATCGACATTAGAGCGACTCGGCCGTCGATGCACGCCTCATCGGCATACTTTTCGACGAACCTCACGGGTACGTTCGAGTCCGAACCGTGAAAGGTCCGTCTGCGACAGAGCGAGGAAAGGGAGGTATCGGACATGCTCGACCTCGAGCAGGCGCGACGGGACACCCCCGGGTGCCTCGACAAGGTGTTCCTGGACAGCGCGGGCTCCTCGCTTCCCCCGGCCCCGGTCCTGGACGCGGTGTTCGCGCACCTGCGCCGGGAGGCGGACGTCGGCGGCTACGTCGCGGCCGCGGAACGAGCCGACGACCTCGCCGCCGTGAAGTCGTCGCTGGGCCGCCTGATCGGGGCGGGCGCCGACAGCATCGCGCTGGTGGACAGCGCCACCACGGCCTGGAACGACTTCTTCCACGCGATCCCGCTCGAGGCCGGTGACCGCGTCCTGATCTCGGAGGTCGAGTACGCCAGCAACGCCATCGCCGTTCTGCAGCGGGCGCGGTCCGTCGGCGCGACGGTCGACGTGATCCCCGGCGACCCCACGGGCCAGATCGACGTCGCCGCCCTCGGGACGCTCCTCGACGACCGGGTCCGTCTCGTGTCCCTCGTCCACGTGCCCACCAACGGCGGCCTGGTCAATCCCGTCCGCGAGGTGACGGAACTGGCGCACGCGCACGGCGCGCTGGTGCTGCTCGACGCGTGCCAGTCCGTCGGCCAGATCGCCCTCGACGTGGTCGAACTGGGCGTCGACGCCCTCTCCGCCACGGGACGCAAATGGCTGCGGGCGCCGCGGGGCACCGGCTTCCTGTACGTCCGGCCGGATCTGGCTGCGACGCTCGAGCCTGCCGCCCTCGACCTGCACAGTGCGGAGTGGACCGCGGCGGGTGCGTACCGCCTCGCGACCGATGCCAGCCGGTTCGAGTTCTGGGAGTGCGACGTCGCAGCCCGCCTCGGACTCGGGGTGGCGGCCGACTATCTCCTCGCTCTCGGAGTGGACGAGGTGGCGGCGGCGGTGGCGGCCGGGGCCGAGCACCTGCGGTCGGGTCTCGCGGCGATCCCCGGGGTCACCGTGCGCGACCTCGGCGCCCGCCGCTGCGGAATCGTCTCGTTCACCGTCGACGGGTTCGACCCCGGCGACGTCAGGAAACAGCTGGCCGCCCGCAACGTCACCGTCACGGCCAGCCTGCGAGGTTCGACGCTGCTGGACATGAGCGCCCGCGGACTGGACGCCGTGGTGCGGGCGTCGCCGCACTATTTCTGCTCCCCGGAGGATCTCGACCGCTTCCTCGCCGAGGTCCGGACGCTCGCGAAGTAGCGCCTCCCGGCACCACGTCCCACTCACCGGGAGATCCACCGACTCGGGTTTTGTAACAGGTTACAGTTTGAGGGTAACCCACGTCACACTACGCCTGTGACCGCCCGAGAGGACTTCCACCCATGGTCGACGCCACACCGATCCGCCCCCGGTCCGCAGCAACCGTCACCGAGTGGGACTACGAGGCCGACGTCGTGATCGCGGGTTACGGCATCGCCGGTGTGTCCGCCGCCATCGAGGCGGCGCGGGCAGGCGCCGACGTCCTGGTCCTCGAGCGCACCAGCGGATGGGGCGGTGCCGCCGCACTCGCCGGCGGCTTCATCTACCTCGGCGGCGGAACGCCCCTGCAGAAGGCGTGCGGATTCGACGACTCCGTCGAGAACATGAAGACGTTCATGATGGCGGCGCTCGGCCCGGGCGCCGACGAGGAGAAGATCACCGACTACTGCGAGGGCAGTGTCGAGCACTACAACTGGCTCGTCGACTGCGGGGTCCCGTTCAAGGAGAGCTTCTGGGGCGAACCCGGCTGGGAGCCCCCGTTCGACGACGGGCTCATGTACTCCGGCGGCGAGAACGCGGCGCCGTTCAACGAGATCGCCACCCCCGCGCCGCGCGGGCACGTTCCGCAGATGGACGGCAAGCGGACCGGCGAGAAGGGCGGCGGCTACATGCTGATGAAGCCGCTCGTCGAGACCGCCGAAAAGCTCGGGGTCCGAGCCGAATACGACATGCGCGTCCAGACGCTCGTCGCCGACGACACCGGACGCGTCGTCGGGATCGTCGCCAAACAGTACGGCAAGGAGGTGGCCGTGCGGGCGCGTCGCGGCGTCGTCCTCGCGACCGGCAGCTTCGCGTACAACGACAAGATGATCGAGGCCCACGCACCGCGGCTCATCGGCCGCCCCGGCGCCGCCATCGAGGAGCACGACGGGCGCTCGATCCTCATGGCGCAGGCCCTCGGCGCCGACCTCGCCCACATGGACGCCACCGAGGTCGCGTTCCTCTGCGACCCCCAGTTGGTCGTCCGCGGCATCCTCGTCAACGGCCGGGGCCAGCGCTACGTCCCGGAGGACACGTACTCCGGTCGCATCGGCCAGATGACCCTGTTCCACCAGGACAACCAGGCGTTCCTCGTCATCGACGAGGCGTCCTACGAGGAGGGCGCGGCCGCGACCACGGCGACGCCGTTCCTGCGCGCCCAGCCGAAGTGGGCGGCGGAGACCGTCGAGGAACTCGAATCCGACATGGGCCTGCCCGCAGGTGCACTCCAGTCGACCGTGGAGGTGTACAACGAGCACGCCGCCGAAGGGTCGGACCCGTTGCTGCACAAGAAGTCCGAGTGGGTGAAGCCGATCGGATCCCCCGTCGCCGCCCTCGACCTGCGCGGGTTCACGCTCGGCTTCACCCTCGGCGGCCTGCGGACGACCGTGAACTCCGAGGTCCTGCACGTCTCCGGTGAACCCATTCCCGGCCTCTTCGCGGCGGGACGGTGCACGTCCGGGGTGTGCGCGGGCGGCTACGCGAGCGGCACCTCCCTCGGCGACGGCAGCTTCTACGGCCGCCGCGCCGGCATCAGTGCGGCGAAGCAGGCCTGACCGGACCTACCCGACGCGCCGGACCGTCACCCCGGCCGCGAACCGGTACGGCTGGGTGCTCAGGACCGCGCCGAGACTCTTGCGCAGACGCGAGACCTCGGCGCGGACCGCCACCACGTGGTCGCGGTCGCCGAACAACGCGTCGCTCAGCGAGGCGGCGTCGACCCCCGCCGTTCCCGCCGCCGACAGCACCCGCAGGATCTGGGCGTGCCGCGGCGAGAGCGCCCGCGTCCAGTTGACGTCGCCCCGGACCGTCACCTGCGGCGCATCACCGAGGTCGAGTTCCAGTTCGATGGCCGCCCCGTCGACGCGCCGGCGCACCAGCCAGCCGTCGCCGAGCGGTTCGGGCACGCACAGCCCGAGCCCCGGGACGAGCAGCGGCTTGTCGAGACTCGGCGGCGTGACCCGCTCCGGCGCCGCGATGCCACTGGCCTCCGCGACCCACCCGTGCTTGTCGACGACCAGCGCCGGCCCTCCCGCGGACGCGAGCAGCGGTGCCGCCCGGCCACGCAGCCTGTCCAGTTGCGCGGTGTGCTCACGCCACAATGTCGCCTCGGCCAGTCGCACCGCGGTACGGACCAGCGCGACGGTGGTCGGGTGGACCGACATCGCCGACCCGCTGATGTCGACCACGCCGAGGATCTCGCCGGTGCGGGGGTCGTGCACCGGCGACCCGGTGCAGGACCAGCCGTGGTGCGTGGGCGCGTAGTGTTCGGCCGAGAAGAGTTGCACCGCAGCATCTTCGATCAGCGCCGTGCCGATCGCGTTGGTACCGACGGCCTGTTCGGCCCAGCGCGCACCCTCCGTGAACCCGAGCGCGTCGGCCGCCTTCCGGACGCCGCGAGAACCCTCCCGCCACAACAGGACACCGTCGGCGTCGGCGATGACGACGATGAAATTCGCGTCCTCCGCGACCTGCGTCAGCGTGCTGCGCAATTCCGGGAGCACGGTACGCAGCGCCGTGCGGGTGCGCCGCGCCTCGATCTCGGAGAAGTCGGCGGGCTCCACGTCGGCGCAGTGATCCGGGCTCACACCCCCCGCCTGCAGGCGGGACCACGACCGCGCCACCACGTCCCGCGGAAGCGCCGGCGGGCGCTGCCCGGACAGCACGGCGTCGTGCACCCGGCTGAGCAGCCGCGCATGTCGCGGCAGGTCGACACCGGTTGCCACTGCGGTCAGCCGGTCGGCGGTCGGACGTTCAGCGCTCACACGCCGAGGCTACCCCCGGCGTTGTGAGCCACACCACTACCTGCCGCCGGACCGGCGCGGTCGCACCACCCGCCCGAGGGCACCCGATTAGCAGGTCAGCGGGCCATCCGGTAGAGTTCCATAAGTTGTCTCGGCGAGGGTGAACCAGAAAGTTCCAATTGGCTGGCTCACCGTGATCGACGCGGCTACGGCTCTGCTCGAGCGTTTCGCTCCTGGCCGTCGCGCGTTCGTCCCTCGCCGACTCGAACCGCCCGCCAGTTACCACCGTGAGTTGTAGGAGCCGTTTCACCATGTCTGACGAAAATCGCCTCGTAGCCGCCGTGCGCACCGAGTTCGGCAAGGGCGCCGCCCGCCGCGCGCGCCGCGACGGCCAGGTCCCCGCGGTCCTGTACGGCCACGGTGAGGACCCCCGCCACCTGAACGTGCCCTCCCGCGACTTCGCCGCCATCCTGCGCGCGCACGGCACCAACGCCATCCTGACGCTCGACATCGACGGCAAGGAGCAGGTCGCGCTCACCAAGTCGGTCGTGGTTCACCCGATCCGCAACTACATCGAGCACGCCGACCTCCTCGTCATCAAGAAGGGCGAGAAGGTCACCGTCGACGTCCCCGTCGTCGTCACCGGTGAGGCCGCTTCCGGCACCCTGGTCGCGCAGGACGCCGCCACCGTCTCCCTCGAAGCGGACGCGCTGCACATCCCCGAGCAGATCGAGGTTTCGGTCGAGGGCCTCGAGATCGGCACCCAGATCCTGGCCAACCAGCTCGAGCTGCCCAAGGGTTCGACCCTGCAGGCCGACGAGGAACTGCTCATCGTGAACGTCGTCGCGGCCCCGACCGCTGCCGACCTCGAAGAGGAGACCGGCGAAGCCGCGGCCGAGACCGCCGAGGCTCCGGCCGAAGAGGGCGCCGAGAGCTGATCCTCTCGCAACCGCACTGATGTCGGCGGCGCGTCGTCCCGGATTGTCCCGGGGTGACGCGCCGCTGTCGTCTGACACGACCCCCTCACGCACGGAAGGACCCTGTCGGTGAGTGAAGACACCGCCCTGGTGGTGGGTCTGGGCAACCCCGGACCGCAGTACGAGAAGACCCGGCACAACGTCGGCTTCATGGTGGCCGGCGTGCTCTGCGCGCGCATGGGTGGCAAGTTCAGCGCGCACAAGAAGAGCGGCGCCGAGATCGTCCAGGGACGGCTCGAGGGCCGTCCGACGATCCTCGCCAAGCCGCGGTCGTTCATGAACCTGTCCGGTTCCGCCGTCGCCGGGCTGGCCAGGTTCTTCTCCGTCGACCCGGGCAACATCGTCGTCATCCACGACGAACTCGACCTCGATTTCGGGACCATCCGCCTCAAGCAGGGCGGCGGCGAGGGCGGGCACAACGGACTGCGGTCCATCTCGCAGTCGCTCGGCACCAAGGACTATCTGCGCACCCGCGTCGGGATCGGCCGTCCCCCCGGGCGGATGGATCCGGCGTCGTACGTGCTCAAGCCGTTCTCGTCGGTGGAACGCAAGGAACTCGACCTCGTCTGCGAGGAATCCGCGGACGCCGTCGAACTGGTCCTGCGCGTGGGGCTCGAGGCCGCGCAGAACCGCCTGCACTGACAGGCGCTCCGCGCCCGTGAGTGGTTAACGAGTCTCTGGACTCTCCAACCACGCACGAGCGCGAAGCGCCTACCCCACCAGGTTCGCGGACGTGGCGCGGCGGAGTTTGCCCGACGACGTCTTGGGGATGCTGCCGGGGCCGAGGACGGCGACGGTGCGGGGTCGCACACCGACCTCGGAGAACACGGCGTGCACGACCTCGTGCTCGATGCGCTTGACCGTCTCGGGGTCCTGGTAGTCGTTGGTCTCGACCGCGACGGCGAAGCTTTCCCGCTTCTGCCCGGCGTCGAGGCGTACGGCCACCGCGTTGCCGGGGCGCACTCCGGCGACCGTGCCGGCGGCCCGTTCGATGTCGGTCGGGTAGATGTTGCGGCCGCCCATGATGATGACGTCCTTGACGCGACCGCACACGACGACGAGGCCCTCTTCGGTGAAGTAGCCGACGTCGCCGGTGTTCAGCCAGCCGTCCGCGTCCTGCGCGGGCTTGTGCCCGTCGAGGGTGATGTATCCGGGGGTGACGGCCTTGCCGCGGACCTCGATGATGCCGACACCGCGGGTCGGGAGCAGTTCCCCCTCGCTGTCGACGACGCGTCCCTCGAGGTTCGGCACCATTTTCCCGAGGGTGGCGAGGGCGCGCGCGTTCGGCTTGTTCGACGGGACGGCACGCTGCATCGCCTCGAGCAGGTCCGGGTCGACACGGTCGAGGACCTGCCCCTGGTCCGGATCGGGGATGGAGACGGCGAGGGTGGTCTCCGCCATCCCGTAGACGGGGGCGAGCGCGGACGGGTTCAGCCCGAACCGGGCGCCTGCCTCGGCGAGCGCGTTCATGGTGTCGGGGTCCACGGGTTCGGCGCCGTTCCACATGTACCGGACGGTGCTGAGATCGACGGCGCCGTCTTCCGCCTGCTTGAGGCGGCGGGCCAGCAGGGAGTAGGCGAAGTTGGGGGCGGCCGTCACGGTGCCCTTGTACTTGCCCATCAGTTCCGCCCACAGCAGCGGCGTGCGGAGGAAGTCCATCGGGGTGATGCTCACGACCTCCGCGCCGACCTGCATCGGCACGCTGAGGAACCCGACCATCCCCATGTCGTGGAACAGCGGCAGCCAGCTGATCATCACGTCGTCCTCGATGGAGAACTTGATGCGGTCGATCATGGCGTAGGCGTTGGTGTAGAAGTTCTCGTGCGTGATCTGCACGGCCTTGGGCGAACCGGTGGAACCCGACGTGAGTTGCTGCAGGGCGATGTCGCTCTCGAACGTCTCGACCGGGTCGATGGGTGTGCCCTCGTTCAGCTCGGCCACCGTCACGACGGTAATGCCGCGTTCCTCGAGCAGCGGCTTGGCGGCGTCGAACGGCGCACCGAGGATGACGGCCTTCGCCTGAATCATGGTGATGACGGTCTCGGTGTCCTTGGCCCACACCGCCAGGTCGGTCCGCGGCGTCGGCTGATGCAGCATGGTGACGGACGCGCCACGCATCCAGGTGGCCTGGCAGGAGGGCGCGATGTCGACGGGCTGACCGGCGAGGATGCCGATGGCGTCGCCGTGGCCGATACCTGTCTCGGCCAGTGCGCCCGCCATGCGGCGCGCGGCCTTGTGGATCTCACCCCACGGCTGCCGCAGTGGCGCGTCGGGCTCACCCGTGTTGAGACCGCGGGTGCTGCTCGCCGCGGTCGCGTACATCTCGTCGGTGAACTTGCTCACTGTCTTCCTCCTGCACATACGGGTGTCCGAACGCAGAAACGGTGAACTCCGGAGCGCCCCGACGACTCACTGTGTAATACGTGACCGGCCTCCGATCGTTACTCGTCCCTGGATGTGCGGCCGTGGATGTGACTGTGCTGCGAGTTCGTCTTCGGCACCCGAGTAACCTGGTATGCGGCCACACGGCCTTCCCGCACGCATTCCGTCCCCCGAGAGGTTCTTCGTTGACTACCCCGTCCGACTCGGCCGACATCATTCCAGCCGAGGCGGCGCCTGCCGCCGCGTCCGGCTCATCGGACGCGAAATCCGAGGCATCCGCCTCACCGGAGGGGAAATCCGAGAAGGGTGTCCGGGCCGAGGCGTCGCGTCGCCGCACGTTCGCCGTGATCTCGCATCCCGACGCCGGTAAGTCGACGCTGACGGAGGCGCTCGCGCTGCACGCGAAGGTCATCTCCGAGGCCGGCGCCGTCCACGGCAAGGCGGGCCGCAAGTCGACGGTGTCCGACTGGATGGAGATGGAGAAGGCCCGCGGCATCTCGGTCAGCTCCACCGCCCTGCAGTTCAACTACCGCTCCACCGAGGCGTCGGCGGACGAGCCCGTCGACAACGTGATCAACCTGGTGGACACGCCCGGCCACTCCGACTTCTCCGAGGACACGTACCGCGTCCTGACCGCGGTCGACGCCGCCGTCATGCTGATCGACGCCGCGAAGGGTCTCGAACCGCAGACGCTGAAGCTGTTCCAGGTGTGCCGTCACCGCGGAATCCCGGTGATCACCGTCATCAACAAGTGGGACCGGCCCGGCCAGACGCCGCTGGAGCTTCTCGACGAGATCCAGGAACGCATCGGGCTCACCCCCACTCCCCTGTACTGGCCCGTCGGGATCGCCGGCGATTTCCGGGGCCTGCTCCGGCGCGGCGAGGACGGCGCCCCGCGGGAGTACATCCGGTTCACGCGCACCGCCGGCGGCGCGAAGATCGCCCCCGAAGAGGTCATGGACGCCGACGCCGCCCTCGCGAAGGAGGGCTCCGAGTGGGAGACCGCCGCGGAGGAGAGCGAACTGCTGTCGGCCACCGGTCAGGACCACGACCAGGAGCTGTTCCTCGGCGGTCAGACGTCGCCGGTGATCTTCGCGTCGGCGATGCTCAACTTCGGTGTCCGCCAGATCCTCGACACGCTCGTCGAGCTGGCGCCGCCGCCGCGCGCCCGGGAGGACGTCGACGGCACCCCCCGCGACGTCACGGACCCGTTCAGCGCGGTCGTGTTCAAGGTCCAGGCCGGCATGGACACCGCGCACCGCGACCGGCTGGCGTTCATGCGCATCGTGTCGGGTGTCTTCGAGCGCGGCATGGTGGTCACCCACGCGCAGACCGGTAAGCCGTTCACGACGAAATACGCGCAGACCGTGTTCGGCCGTGAGCGTTCGACCGTCGAATCCGCGTACCCGGGCGACGTGGTGGGACTCGTCAACGCCACCGCACTCGCCCCGGGCCATACCCTGTTCTTCGAGAAGAAGGTGGAGTTCCCGCCGATCCCGTCGTTCGCGCCGGAGCACTTCTCCATCCTGCGGGCCGAGAGCGCGGGCAAGTACAAGCAGTTCCGGCGGGCCGTGGATCAGCTCGATTCCGAGGGTGTCGTGCAGATCCTCCGCAACGACCTCCGCGGCGACGCCTCGCCCGTGATGGCCGCCGTCGGCCCCATGCAGTTCGAGGTGGTCGCGGCGCGGATGAAGGCCGAGTTCAACGTCGAGGCCCGGATGGAACCGCTGGGCTACGCGTTGGCGCGGCGCACCGACGCCGAATCGGCCGACGAGCTGAACCGTCAGCGCGGTGTCGAGGTGTTCACCCGGTCGGACGGGGTGATGCTGGCCCTCGTCAGCGACAAGTGGCGGTTGCAGTACATCCAGAAGGAGCTGCCCGACCTCACGCTCGAGCCGCTCGTGGCCGCCGCCGACTAGTCCAGACGCGCTTCGGCCATCGGCGGGTCCGCCGACCCGCCGATGATCGAAGACGCTACTGCGCCAGCACCTTCCGGCCCGCTGCCAGGATCTGCTCCAATG
>NZ_JBHUSF010000140.1:0-21843 GCF_042673295.1 Rhodococcus sp. NPDC057014 | reverse complement strand
TCCCGCGTTTGTCACCGTGATCCACGACGAGGCCGGGACTCCGCGCCGAGTGGACCTGCCGACGGCCGTCGTCACCGAGGACGGCGTGATCGGCTGACCGCCCGACACCGGCACCGGGCGAGACGCGGCCGAACCTTCACTGCCCCAGCCGGTCCTCGACCAGGTCGAACCAGTCGAGCACTGCGCGCTCGTACACGATCCCGAAGTCGAGGGTGGCCATCGCGAATCGGTTGGATCCGTGCACGGCGGCGTCACGCTCGTACTCGGCGAGCTGCCTCTGGTGGACCGCGCGGTGCGAGTCCAGCATCGCGGCCAATCGATCGGGCGGAAGGTGCGCGCCGAACGCGACGGTGAGAAGCAACGGATAGCGAATGTTCTCCTGGCCGGGTTCGCGCTCGATCCATTCCGCGAACGCCCGGCGCCCCTCGTCGGTGAGTGTGTAGGGCTTGCGTTCGCGGGCACCGCGCTCCCCTGCCTCGATCAAATCGGCACGCTCCATCGCCGCGAGTTCCCGGTACACCTGGCTGGTCGTGATCGACCAGAACTTGCCGATGCGTTCCTGCGCGGTCACCACCAGATCCCAACCGGTCTTGGACCCTTCGTGCAGGAAACCGAGGAGCGACGCTGCAGTGGCGTTGAGGGGGCGTTCATCCATCTCGCGGTCCTTCATTCGATCAGGGGTTGACATTCCACTGTGGCATATCGATCATGGTGACAGCGACATTCCACAGTGGAACGTCATCGCCGAGGAGGGTCCGATGCAGTACGCGGACAACATCCGGATATCCGATTCCGAACGTGAACAGGTCGTCGGTGAACTCGGGCGACACTTCACCGCCGGGCGGCTGACCATCGGGGAGTTCGATCAGCGGGTGGCAGAGGTCTATCGATCGACCACCCGGCAGCAGGCGCATCAGGTGTTACGCGACCTGCCGTCCGCAGCCCCGGCAGTTGCCACTGCCCCGGTCGCGACACAGCCCGACCGTCCCGCGCGTCGCCACATCCCGGGTCACCAGCAGATCGAGTGGCTCGCCTGGGCCGTCGCGGGCGGAATCAATATCGCGATCTGGGGCATCATCTCGCTCGCTACCGGCCTGATGATCTACTTCTGGCCGGTGTGGGTGATAGGCCCGTGGGGGTTGGTGCTACTGGGCCGGACCCTGCTCGGCCGCGAGAGCGGTTGCACCAGATTCACCGACGCGCTGCGCAACGACCGGATGAGAGCCGTCGCGAGTCGGTGAGCCGCCGACGACACCCGTGCCGCCCAGCCGAAGCACGTCACCCGGCGAAACGCGTGGTCCAGAGTCGGATCGTCTCGTCGGCGGCGCCGCGCTCCCTCAGCCACCCGTGAACGCCGCCCGGGTGCGCATCCCAGCGGGCGAGGACACCCTCGATCGCCTCGGGGACGGCACCGCGCACATCGCGGTCGTTGGGATGCGCGTGACCGAGTTCAGGGGCGAAACGGGTAATCCGCGCCAGGACGGCACCCATGTGTTCGTTGGTCGATTCGTAGTCGGCGACGATCTGCTCGGGTCCGACTCCGGCGGTGCGTAACAGCAGGGCCACAGCGACCCCGGTGCGGTCCTTGCCGGCCGCGCAGTGCAGCAGCACCGGGCCCGGCGCGGTGGCCGCCACCTGCAGGACGTCCACGAGCCGCTCCGCCGCATTCGCGAGGATGCCCTGGTAGATGTCGGCGAGCCTCGCCCCCTGATTCGGCGCGGTGACCTCGGCGTCGGACAGCAGGGAGATCCGGTGCACCGCCGTCTCTCGCGACCGCAGCGGGTGAGCCCGAGTCGCGAACTCGCGGGGGCTGCGCAGATCGACGACGGTGCGGGCGGGCCACTCGTCGACCGCCGTGGGACGGGCGTCGCCGGGTGCGGGCAGTGCGCTGCGATACAGCACACCGGACTGCGTCCGTCCGCCCCCGGCAAGCGGAAGTCCACCGAGGTCACGCAGATTGGGGAGTACGTCGAGGTCGGTCACGGTCATACGAGCTCCTTTCCGATATAGGAATATTCATCTATACAACTAGCCTAAACCACCTTGCCGGACAATCGGCAGGTGAATGCATCTGGCCTGCAAAGACGGGCATCATGCGCCGGCCCTGCCAACGACGGGTCCTCTAGACTTATGGAATGCCGAGCACAACGCCGACTGGTCGGGTGCCGCTCTACCGACAAGTGCAGGACGTCTTGTTGCAGCGACTCGACAGTGGCATGTTGCAGCCGGGAGACCGGTTGCCGCCCGAGACCGACCTCGCCGCCGAACTCCGCGTCAACCGGCTCACGGTGCGGCAGGCGATCGGCGAACTGACCCGGGCAGGGCGACTCGTCGCCAAGCAGGGGTCCGGCACGTTCGTCGCCCCGCCGCCCCGGCACTTCCCCATCGAACTCGCCGCCAGCTTCATCAACGATGCCGACGGTCTCAGCGAGGCGTTCAGGTCCGCGGGCCGAGAACTGACCGAGTCACTCGTCTCGAGCGAGATCGTCCTCGGCGGCAGTGCACCGCAGGTAGAGGCGTATCTACCGGGATGCCGGCTACGCCGCGTCGACACGGTGCTCGCGGTCGACGGTGAGCCGTGGTTCGCGAACTCGGTCTGGATGGACGACCGCCGCTTCGCCGATATCGACGGGCACCTGCGTGAGGGTGTCCCCCTGTACAGCGTGTGGCGCGACGCCTACGGCGTCCGACTGAAGGCGGCCTGGCGTTCATTCGCCGCGGGCACTGCCTCCCCACAGGTTGCGGCATTGCTCGAGGTGCCGGCGGGTGCAGCGGTCCTTCTCCGCGACGGTCTCAATCTGGACGCGGACGACGCCCCCACCGTGTACATCAACCGCGCGTGCCGCAGCGACCGGGTGCGGTTCGTCGCGAACTACGCCCCGACGAGCTGACCGGGTATGTCCGGAGCGCGGGGGGCGACCCTCGAGGCTTTGACCAGGCCAAACATTCCCGAGCGCCGATCGGGCTGGGGCTACGCGGACCAGAAATAGGTATACCCCCCGGTGATTCGGCCGATGTGTCACGCACCCCCGATAGGCGACGATGTGAGCTGTCTCACTCATAAGCACGGAGTCGCCCGATGGTCCGACGCCGCCACTGACGGAGGATGCCCGCACCGATGAACGCACAACCGATGACCTGCGGTGACTACGTCACGGCGACCTTCGCTCGCGACTTCGTCGCCGAGGGATTCGACCACGACACAGTCGAGCGCATCCACCGCGGACTGTTCGACGAGTGGACACACGCCCTCGCCCAATCAGGTCTGTTCAGCAACGGAACAGTCGCGGCCGCCCTGGACTCCTGGCAGGACGACCCGCACTCCCTCCTCAGCGCCCTGCTCGCCAACGCGGATGAAATCACTCTCAAGCGCTACGACCTCGTCTGGGAAGCACTGGAACGAAGCGCCCACGCCGGGGCTGCAGACGCCGTCGTCGAATACGCATGACCCGCCCGCCGGCGGCAATGTCACCGCGAAGTCCACCCCTGCCGGGCCCGAACGAACTACTGCACTGATCACACCACCCACACCGACGAACGAGACCATGACCACCAACACATATCCCACCATCGAAACCATCCGCACCGGGCAGTACGGTCACGAATGCCGCTACTGCGGGCACACCGTCGCGAAGGACGGTCCTGGCTACCGGCACACGACGACCGGGCAGTACCGCTGCGATCCCACCAGTCGAGCGCTGCAGGAAGCGCGACTGTCCGACAGCCTGGTTCGGAGTTGAGCACCATGAACGTGCACGCGATGCAGTTGCTCCCGCCGCGCGACGGCCTCGCCGATTACCGCGACACGGTCGATGCGCTGCACGCCCTCGAAACCCAGGGACCCCTGCGGGCCGACCCCCGCACGGCACTGCTGTTCGACACCCTCACCGACGACCTCATCGAGGCAGCTCAAACGAACGGCCTGGGCGACACGATCTCACAGCGCGACATCGTCGCCATGATCGATTTCGCGATCTCCCGCCCGCGCCCGTCACTCTGAATCGGCCGAGCCGGAAGCGCGCTGCCGGGCACTCCCGTTCGATACATGGTGCCCGGGTCGGGCGGATTCATGGGGCCCGGTCGGGCGGTGACGATCAACTCGATGCCGCTCCCCCGCCTGATGGTGTTGTAGATCGCGCAGGAGGCTGCGACGTCCTTGCCCTCCCGGGTGAAGTTTCGAGCCTCCGACCGCTGGACCGAGGTCACCACGTTTCAGGCTGCGAAATGCCGCCGTCACAGCGCCGCCACGTGACGGCTCAGCCCGCGATCGTCGGACTCATGAAGCCGTCGTCTTGGCCGGCCGGTTGCTGCCGAAGAGTTTTCGTGCCTGGTATCGCACCAGCCCGAGTCCCACGTCGATGACGTAGAAGCGGGCGGTCACGAGGAATTCCTGAAACTTGTTGCGGTTGACCGCATAGCTGAGGGAACGGACGAGTTCGGTATCGGTTTCGCCGAGTTCCGCCAGCCGCTCGAGGTTTTCGCGAGCGAACAGCTCACCGCCCTCCCCGGCGGCGTTCAAGTACATGCGGCGGACCGCCCTCGACGGGATCTCCCGGGGCAGGCTCGTGCACTGTCCGGATGCACCCACGATGTGGAGTCCGATCATCGTCCGCAGACACTTCTCGCACCTGCCGCAGTTGTATTTGCTCGCCAGATTCCACCAGCACACCCGTAGGTGGTTCATGGCGACCGCGGACTCCTTGATGCGGGCCAGTTTGGCAACACGGTCCGCTTCGATGCCGTCGTGCACGATCTCGACATCACTGCTCGACCACAGGGGGTCGAGGTCGGGATGCGTCCCGAGCGGGGCGAGCCGCGATTCGTCGTCGGACGCCGGAATGTAGACCTTGCGCAGGTGAGGGGACAACAGTAGCGAAACGTGGGCGAGGAAGGCGCCGTGCGCCTGACTCTGCCAGTGCGGTCCGTGCTTGGCGTGGAGTAGGCGAACGTTGGATCGGACCTCGATCAGTTCCTTTCCGAGTTCCGCCGCCATCGTCCGGGCCCGATCGACCGCCTCGTCCCACAGCACGTGGTTGTCGAGGCTGATATCCAGTCCGTGGATGATGATCAAGTGGGTGATCTCGTCGAGATGCTTCAGTGCGGTGTAGAAGGAGTCCACGCCACCGGAGAAGAAGCACCCGACCCCTCTTCGGTCCCGCTCCAGTGGGCTGGGTACCGCGGTCTCGGCCTGCGTGGAGGTGCGGTGAAGCATCTCGGGGAACCAGTCGAGCAGCACGTCCTGGGCGGCCAGGCTGCCCTCCAACGCAGCATTGTCGACGGCCGGGGTGATGGCGAGTTGCAACCCTTTTCGCATCGCCGTCACACGAAGCGTGGGCAGCCACGGGGTACCGGTGACATCGACAGTCACGTCGGACTCGGTCCACACGGTGAACGATTCGCCGTCGATCACCAGCTCCGCGGTGGAGCGGTACGTGTCGTCGACCGACACCGAAGCCTTCAGTTCCATTGCCGCACCTCAATGTAGGTATGCATTCGAGTTCCTCGTTCAGCTCTGTATGACTCTCGCAAGTTACCGCACCGTGTCGTCGTCGGCCGAGCAACCATCGGAGCGGGACCGGGGACGAAGGACGCCGGCGTCACCGAGCACCGGGCCCCGCAGCGGCGCCTACCTGCCTGACCAGGTCCCGGATCTCCTGCGCGACGAGATGGGGTTCGACCAGCGGAATGTAGTGATGACGGTTCTCCGAATAGACGTGCCGTCCGGACGGCGAGAGTTCCGCGGTTCGGCGGTGCGCGGCGCCGAGGAAATCGCGATCGCGATCCTTCTCGGGTGGGATCCTGTTCGACGAGATCGTGGTGAGCGAGACGTCGGGTATATGGGGGCCACTGTCGTGAAGCGCGGTGAAACTTTCGCGGAAGGCTCGCCACTCGGCCCGCGCCGCGCGGACGGAGTTCATCGTCGATCCCTCGTCGATCGCTTCCTGCAGCGCCGCACCCTGCAGGAAGCGGTAGTAGGACTTCCCCAGCAGCGGGCGAAGAAGTTTCAACCGAGCCAGAATCACCTGCGAACCGTACAGCACCGAAGCACCTCGCATGGCTGCCATCATCCGCTCGGGTTTGCAGATCTCCGACACTTCGTCGACCAGAGCGACGGCCTTGATCGTGTCCGGTCGACGATTCGCCGCCACGCGTACCACCGGGCCGCCGTAGCTGTGTCCCACAACGACGCAGGGGCGGTCGACGGTGGCGTCGAGGACGGCCAGGTGGTCGTCGAGTATCCGATCGAAATCGCGTCCGGCCTCGTCGGGGTCGCTGAGTCCGTGCCCCGCGCGGTCGTACACGATGGTGTGTGCAAACTCGGCAACCAGTGGTTGAACAAGCGACCAGGTCGATCGGCTCTTCCCCATTCCAGCCTCGAAGAACACCGACACCGACCCATCTCCGGCAGAGCAGTAATGCAACCGACGATCGGCGACGAGAACAAAGCTGGACTTACTGTCAACAGGCATGGTGGAACGGCCCTTCGGTCGGGCGCTGTGCGGCAGCGACGTGTCACGCCTCGAAATACACCGCTACGCGCCTATTTTCCTGCTCGGTGGTCTCTCGGAAGTTGGCACAGTTACCGATTCGAACTGATCCACCATACCGAGCATCGAAATTCGACTCGCCATCACCATCGGCAGTGATGACAGACGGAAGGGGCGGGGGCGGGAATCGATGGATCTCCAATACCTGAGGTCGGTTACCGAGCGAGCTCATGAACTGGAATCTTGCACTACGCCTTGAAAATTGGACTCGGACCTTCCGGCCAGCACACCGCACCCACCTGACCACCCTCGACGCGCAACCGCGCGAGCACGGGGTCGGTTTGCAGGTGCTCGAACAAGGCATCGAGGCTGCCACTGCCGAGGGTCGAACCGAGGTCCCGATGCCCGCTGCGACACTGCCACTCAAAACCATTGCTGTAATTGCCAACCCGTGGACCCCGTGGTCGACACAGCCTGTACCGTATGCGGCGACCGTCCGGTCCGCGCCGGAGTTTGATCTGCCTGAACACATCTGAGCGGGTCACGTTCGGAAAGATCGTCCCGGTACGGCACACTTCGACGGAAGCTGGTGGAATCAGGATTCGGTGGAGTGATGACTGGACACGCGCGTGCCTGGCATCATCACCGTGAAGAGAGGGCTCAAGGCATGGCCGTGCAAGCATCCATCGACCTCGTCGGGGTGAACGTCGTCAAGTCGGTGTTCTCCATCGATGGCAAACACTTCACCGTGCAGACATCGGCCAACGTTTCGCTGGATCGGAGCGGAACGCCATGGCTGCCCCCGGGAGTCGTGGTGGCGATGACGACCGAGCAGGACTTGGAGCTCGACGCCCCCGTCGATCCTGCCGCATTGTCCGGTGCCGAGCAGGCGCGTGACCTACTGCACTCGTGGTACCCGCAACTCCACACCCCGAGCGTCGTCGCGCCCGTCATGTCGACAAGCGATCGTGAGGGCGGCGGGGTCGGATGCTTCTTCAGTGGCGGCCTCGACGCCTTCTACTCCGTTCTGAAGAATCGAGCCGAGATCACGCATCTCATCCTGGTGCACGGATTCGACATCGATCCTCGTCGCCCGAAGCCGTACGAACGAATATCGGCAGGTGCGCGCGAAGTTGCTGCCGAGATGGGGGTAGAGCTGATCGAGATTCGTACCGACCTCCAGTTTCTCCACACCAGACACGGAAACAACTGGGGTAGCACCGCACATGGCGCTGCGCTCGCACATGTGGCGCTCCTTCTCTCACCCCACCTGCGCAAGGTGATCGTCGCCGCGTCCGGGTCCTACGACACGGGAAACATGACCCCGCACGGTAGTCATCCGGATCTCGATCCGCTGTGGTCGAGCGGAAGCCTCGAGATCGTTCAGGACGGTACGGAGGCCAACCGGATCGGCAAGGCCGAGGCCATCAAGGACAGCGATCTGGCGATGCGCCACCTGCGCGTGTGCAATCTGAACTGGGACGGCGACTACAACTGCGGGAAGTGCGAAAAGTGCATCCGCACAATGATCAACCTGTACATCGCCGGAGGACTGGAACGGTGTGAGACGCTTCCCCATACGATCCCGATCGAGAGAATGAACCGCATGCACGTCACGTCGGGGGCTTTCCCCTTCGCGAAGGAGAACCTCGACGCGATGCGCGCCCGGGGAATCCACGACGCCGAGCTGGAGGCCGCTCTGCAACGCATTCTCGACCGCACTCCCCGCGAGCAGCGAATGATGAAGTACCGGTGGTTGCTCCTGGAAGTTGCGCCGCGCGTGCCGCGCGTCTTGATCGGCCTCCTGGTTCAGCGTCTCCGGACAAGTCGCGCTGATCGATCTTCGCGCTCTGCGCAGCGTTGACCGTGCGCGAAGCAGCATGATCGCGCTGTCAGGAATACCCCGAGCAAGACGAGCCGCATCCCGAGACCATCACGCAGCTGATGGACGTCGTGCGACCGGACCCACCGCACCCGTCCACTACCATCCTTCGCAGATGGGACGCGCGGTCCGGGCGCCCGGTGAGACGAAGGATCGGCAATGACGAACGACCGCAGCGAGCCGCAATCCCGACCGAAGCCGAGCGGGCCGCGGCGACTGCCCTGGCTGGTTGCCGCCGCAGTGGCGGTGGTGGGCGTTGTCGCCGTCGGTGCGTACGTGCTGCCCGCCGGATCCGACGATGCCGGCGAAGCCCACGACTTCGCACCCAGCGCGGACAATCCCGACCCGTCACTGGCAATCGAGGGGATCGTCACCGTCGACTATGGGCCCGCCGATCATGTGCAGGCACCGCAACGAGTGGCCTACGACCAGAGTCCGCCGTTCGGTGGTGCACACGATCAGTACTGGGCTACGTGCACCGGAGTTGTCTATCCCGAAGCGATCCGCACCGAGAACGCCGTGCATTCCCTCGAGCACGGGGCCGTGTGGGTGACCTACGACCCGGATCGTGTGAGCGCCGACGACATCAGCGCACTGGCGGCGCACGTCGACGGCGAACCGTACACCCTGATGTCGCCGTACCCGGGTCTCGGTTCGGCGGTGTCGCTGCAGTCGTGGGGTCACCAACTCCGGCTCGACGATGTCCACGACCAGCGGATCGCCGACTTCCTCATAGCTCTGCGACAGAACCCGAACACGTACCCGGAGCCCGGAGCGACCTGCTCGACGGTGCCCGGCGGATTCGACCCCGCGGATCCGCCGCCGTTCGATCCGACCGAACCGGGTCCGGATGCGGTTCCGGTGAACGGCAAATAGCGCAGAAATTTTCTGCCGAGAATGTCGGCGATCGTGTCGATATCGCGCGTGCTCGTTCGACTCATTGACAGAAGCACAATGAGGAGGTGAGCGCGATGTTGTCGGCACATCTGTTGTCCGGTCTGACCAGTGACGAGGTCGATCTGATCGTTGCGGAGGAACTGCATCTGCTCGATGCCACCGCATGAGCGGCAGCATCCGGCTCGGCGCGCGTTACCGTCAGTCGCTCGGGAGGATATCTGCGTCGAGTGTGGCGGCGATCCGGTCTCCGATCGAGCGGTAGTCGACGTCGGTCACGAAACGGTGCACCGGCCCCCGTGCCGGAGTGACACCCCAGATGCTCGACCGCCCGTCCATCCGACGCACCCGGGGTTGGGCGTCGGTGGCGGACAGCACGACCGTCGGGTCGAGCATCACAGCGGCGGCGACGGAATCGTGTGCGGTGTAGATCGGGTCCTCGGCGCCGTAGCTGCTGGTGCAGTGCCGGTGGTAGTCGTCTGTGATGTCGCGGACGAAGGCCGCGACCTTCCCGGGGGCGGAGCGAGCGACCAGGTCGGCCCAGGCCAGTCGGAGTCGGCCGGTGACGTTCATTCCGACCCACGTGATCGGCCCCGACGCCGCCGAGACGATCGCGGCCGCGGCCGGATCGTGGTTGGTGTTCGTGTCGCCTTTGCCGAGGAACTGCGGTTGCACCGCCGCCTCGGCGGTTCTCCGCGACGCTGGTCCCATGCCGCCCATGATGATCACGGACCGGAACCGCGTCAGGATCAGTGGGTCGAGGGTGACGGCGGCAGCAATGTTGGCCAACGGTCCCAGGCACAACAGGTCCACCGTCCCCGGCCGTTCTCGCGCGACACGGAGAAGTTGCTCGACGGCGGAACCGGATGCCGGACCGATGCCCGGCGGTGGTCGATGGCCGCGGTCGCCGAGTCCGTCGAGCCCGTGCGCGGACGGCATTGCGGGCGGTGGCCCGGGACGAGGCCGTCCGATGCACACCGGGACGTCTTGGAGACCGGCGACGGACAGGACGGTGAGAGCGTTCGACGCGGCCTGCTGTTCGGTGCAGTTGCCGAATATGCTTCCGACACCCACCATCTCGGCACCGGGATCGTGCGCAATGAAGAGCAGGGCGAGGGCATCGTCGACGCCTGTGTCGCTGTCGACGAGTACGAGGCGATCCGTCACTGCCCGTCCCGCCGCTCATGATCCCCGATCGGATCGGGATCGAATGCACTCGCGCGCAGTGTAACCGAGTCAGTCGCGCTCGCCGCGGAAAGTCGTTTCAGTAACTGAACGTGACCGCCCCTTCGTCACCGATCCATTTCCACATCGGAACCGTCCCGGCGAGTTCGGCATTGGATACCAGCGCGTCCTTGTCGAGGTGCTTGGCCTCGAAGCAGATCGGACACACCATGTACGTGCCGCCCGCGCTCTCGAATCGTGCAGCCAGATCGGGAAGTGGCGGGCAACCCTCGCAGGCGACGCCCTGGATCGTGCCGTCGAGCGCGATCCGTACCGCTTCCTTCGTGAGAAACATCAGCGTCTGGCGCTGTTGTTCTGCCGCGCCGACCGCGACCAGAAACGCAACCGTCACCTTCTCGGCGTCCTCGAGACCGGTGGTGAGACTGACCACTGCTTTATTAGTCATGGATCCGAGTCTTCGCCGCGCGACAACTGCCGACAAGGGCCCGAGAGGACAGTATCGCGCCTAATCTGAGGAGGTGTTCGAACAGCGTCCGTTACAGCGGATTTCGATGCGGCGGAATGGTGACGGTAGGGTCGCCGTTTCCCTCGACGTCGGCCGAAGCGACGCCACCAGCGCAAACGCCACCGAGCATGCCGGGATTCACCCGCATCTGCTGACCTGGATCGGAGCCGAGCCCCGTCAGCAGGCGCGGATCCGTCACCGGGGAACGACCGCATTGTTCACACTGATACCGGACGCCGGTGTAGCGGGGATCGACACCGTGCGGGTAACGGAACGTGGATGCCGTCGGATCGGCGCCGAACCCGGACAGGCGGTGGTTCTCGACCTTCGGTGTATCGCCCCCACGATGTCCGAGGCCGAGGCCGAAGTCCAGGGTGAATTCATCGAACGACTCGAAGACGACGGGCACCATCAGCGCCTCGTAGTGCTCGCGCCGCACGGCGGCGCCATCGAAAGCCACACGGATCGGCAGGCCGAGCAGGTTTACGCGTCACTCGGATCGCACGATTCGACGCTGTGGGCGTGCAAAGGGTGGCGACCGGCAGGCAACGCATATCGGGCATGGCACATTTCCTCGGGCGATCTGAGCGTGCACAGCTTCCCTCTTCTGGGCTCCCTGGGTGCACGGCGATTCCGATGGGCGGTGTCATTCCACGGCTACAGAGGCCCCGACGTCCTCATCGGAGGCCGTGCACCCGCACTGCTCAAGTCGGATGTCCGCAACGCAGTCGCGAGGGCACTTCACGGCAGCGGAGTCCGGGTTCGTATAGCCGATCCCGGGGAACGCTACAGCGGCGAATCCGCGTCCAACCTGGTCAACCGCCTGACCGTCGACGCTGCGGGCGGAATCCAGATCGAACAGTCCCGACACCCGCGGAAGCTGTACGGAGATGCTGTCGCTGCCGCTGTCAGCGAGGTCTGCAAGTCTTGGATCGCCGCCGACGCCCGTCGGTGATCGCGCCTGCGTTCGCCGACGTCAACCGTGGGATCTCACGTGCCCGGCGCCCAGCACGGCCCATCCGGGGGCGGCGTGTGCTCGTAGCCCGGATAGCACGGCAGCACTTGCGGAGCGGGCGCCGGCGAGGGGGCGGGCGCAGGTGCCGGTGCCGGTGCCGGTGCCGGTGCCGGTACCGGCGGCGAGCCGGGCGGGAGACACGGTCCGTCCGGAGGCGGGGTGTGCTCGTAACCGGGGTAGCAGGGCAGTACCTGCGGAGCGGGCGCCGGTGCCGGTGCCGGTGCCGGTGCGGGCGCAGGTGCGGGTGCGGGTGCGGGTGCGGGTGCGGGTGCGGGTGCCGGTGCGGGTGCCGGCAGTACCAGCGGTGATTGGGGCGCCGGAGTTGCCGATGGCGGGACCTCGTCCTGGACTGGAGCCTCCGCAGCCGGGGGCACCTGCTCGGCGGCCGTCGGGTTCGTCGCGGCGGTGGGTGACGTGGCGGGTGCCGGCTCGGCCGCGCTGGAGGCCGGCACAGGCAGCACGACATCGGGCGAGGACGATTGCGAACCGATGATCACGCCCCCGACGATCGCGACGACGCTGATCGCGGCGACTGCAAGCCCTGCGAGCAGGAGACGGCGGTTGCGGTCGTTCGGAGGGACCGCGGGACTGGGGTCCGCGGCAGGTTGCGGACCTGTCGCCGCGGCACGAGCAGCAGCCGCGGCCAGGTCGCTCGGTGACCGATAGCGCCGCCCGGGATCGGCTGCCGTTGCGCGTGCGATCACGGCTTGCATGCCGACGGGCAGCGTCGAGAACTTCGACGACGGCAACTCCCGGCCGTTCGACGCGAACTGCCCGCCGGTGAGGCACTCGTACAACACGGTGCTCAGGCCGGGAACTCCCCCCACTGCGCCCGGGGCTGTGGGAAGCCCGACATCCGTGAGCTGGACCAGCCCCCCGTCCTGCACGACGACGTGTGCCGACGTCACTTCCCGATCGACCAGCCCCGCGGCGTGCACGGCCTCCAGCGCCGACGCCATCTGCTCGACCACGCCGACCGCACGCGAGGCCTCCATCGGTCCGCCCGACTGGAGGATCGTCCGCAGGTTCGTCCCCCCGGTCATCGGAGTTGCGAGGTAGAGCCGGTTCCCGATCTGCCCGAAGTCGTGGATCGGAACCACGTGCGGGTTCCGGATGTGCGCCGCAACACCGGCGTCGCGTACGAATCGTTCGCTGTATTCGTCGTCCTCGGCCGCGTCCCGCGGCAACGCCCGCACCGCGACGTGCCGAGCGGTGACGGTGTCGAATGCCGCCCACACCTCGCCGTTCTCGTCCACCGACAGCGACCGGTCCAGCCGGTATCTGCCGAATAGCGCTCCACTTTGCATTGCCACTCTCCGCCGATCGAAATTGCCGCGTCTGCGGGACTGTGCACCTGGGACGGGCGACGCATCGGAGAGGCGCCCGCCTCCACCGGAATTCTAGGCGGTGGCGGCCGACGGCTCTCGGTGGAGACGATCAGGGCACGTCGAAGGTGCCGAAGCCCGGAAGCAGCGCCTGTGGATACTCGGCCGGGGCCACCGTGCCGACGACGATTCTCCCGCTGCCGGTGGCCACATCGATCTCGGGGCGAGGCAAATCGGTCGACCCGGCGGTTCCGATCGGGATCGTGGCCGCGCCGGTCGCCCCGGTGTTCACGTTCAGCCAGTGCACCCGCACAGCATTCGCCCGCATGGCGTTGCCCGGTCCGGGAATGCACGTGTCCGCACTGATGGGATTCAACACGTAACACTCGCTCACGGTGCGAAACCGCACGACTCCGGGAACCCGACCCGTGACTGCGTCGACGGTGAAGTAGGCGGCGAGAACCGGGCTCGTCCCGATGGGTGGGACCTGCAGAGTCGTCACGCTGTCCGACGCATCCGCAGGCGCCGCGACGGCAACCCCCTGCCCGCCCGCCGTGATCATTGCTGCGATACCGATTGCGGCGAGAATCTTTCCTGCCCCACGCATCCGCACTCCCCCTACCTGCGCCGAGCCGTTCAGTGTGAAGGGCCCTTCCCGCATCCTAGGGGCCGCACGAGTGTCGCCGGATCGGAAGTTGCCGGATCGTCAGGCATGGACGCCGGCGCGGTCGAGTTGAGAGACGCGCTGCGGGCTCAGGTCGAGGATGACCCCGATGTCACGCACCGAGAGACCCGATCGCCGCAGATGCGCCACCGCGGCCCGCGAGGCCCGCGCTGCGCACTCCTGTGCGTGGGCGGCGGACTCGACCTGCCAGTGGGCGGCTCGGGCCTCCATGAGCGCCGCCGAATCTCCGATTTCGTAGTCCAGTTCCACCTCGACGTCCTCGGCCCGCACACCCTGGACCAGATGCACGGCCTCCGCCACGATGGCGGACACCTGATCGAGCCGCCTCGCCCGGGTGAGCTCGCCTTCGACTCCCGGAACCTCCACCACCCACGATCCGCCGCGACGGGTGGCCGTCGCCGTCACCTTCATCACGAACCTCCCGGCTCGTAGCCTGTGTGAGAATTCGCCCTCCCGACCACAAGTCTAGTCCCCCTCTACTGCGCACAACGGCACGCACGGAAGACATTCAGGGTGCGCAATTGCCGGACGACAACCCGTCGCTTTCACCAGAAATCGAGTGCGTGCGCGGTCGCGGTGGACTCGGCGTGTGTCGGCCGGAGTGCACCACCGATGGCGTAGACGGTGTGCCCGACCGTCGCGACGGACATCCCGTGAGCTCCGGTGGGCATGGGCGGCAACGCCGACCAGGTCCCCGAGGCGATGTCGTACGCCTCCACCGTGGACAGCACGCGGGTCGGCTGTTCACCACCAACTGCGACGATGCGGCCGTCGATGAACGCTGCCCCCAGTCCACCCCGAGGCGTGGGCATGCCGGGTAACGTCGCCCACGCTCCGGTAGCCGGATCGAACCGTTCGACCGCAGCGGTGTTCTGATCCGACGCCAGATCGCGCCCACCGATCGCGTAGAAGTACTGTCCGTCCGACACTCCGGCCAGATGCTCCCGTGGCGTCGGCATGTCCGCGACGGTCGTCCACTTCGTTCCGTCGAACACCTCGGTCGACGTCACCAACTCGCCATCCGCCTGTCCCCCGGTGACCACGAGCGTGTCGCCCACCACGGCCGCGGCACCGGCGGCCCGCGGGACGTTCAGCGGTGGCAGGTCCACCCAGTCGCCGTCCCGCAACGCCAGCACCCGGTCCGACGTCGTACCGGTGAGGTTCGGCCCTTCCGGCACCCAGCCTCCGAGGACCACCAACTCGCCGCCGTACTCGACGGCCATCGCATGATTGAGCGGGACCGGAAGGTCGGGGCCTGCTTTCCAGGTGTCGATGGCCGGGTCGTTGCCCTCGACCTTCGGGGTCGACCCCGCGTTGTCGAGGCCCCCGAGCACCCAGATGGTCCCGTCCGGGCCGGCCGGCGCGGGCGGGGGGGGGGGGCGGGGCGCCGGCCCCACCCCGCGCCCCCAGAGGCACCCGTCCGCGACGGCCGTCGCGGTCTGCTGGCGGGCAATCGGCGCGTCCCGCAGCGGACGCCACGCCGGTGCCCATTGGGTTTTGCGTGGTGCGATCTGCAGCGCCTCGGACACCGCTGTCGATTCGGCGTGAGTGGGTTTGATGCCGCCGCCGACCGCGTACACCGTGTCGCCGACCGCGCCGACCGCCATCCCATGCCGAGGCGTGCGCAGAGCGGGCAGTTGCGACCACGTCCCTGCGACCACGTCGTAGGCCTCGACCGTGGACAGCACCCGGGTCGGTTCTTCACCGCCGACTGCGACGATGCGGCCGTCGACGAACGTCGCCCCGAGCCCGCCGCGGGTGGTGGGCATGCCGGGCAGCGTCGCCCACGTCCCCGCAGCCGGATCGTACCGTTCGACCGCAGCGGTGTTCTGATCCGATGCCAGGTCACGCCCACCGATCGCGTAGAAGTATTTCCCGTCCGACACCCCGGCCAGATGCTCACGAGGCGTCGGCATGTTCGGGACCGTCGTCCACTTCGTTCCGTCGAACACCTCGGTCGACGCCACCAGTGCGCCGTCCGACTGTCCCCCGGCGACCACGAGCGTGTCGCCCACCACGGCCGCGGCACCGGCGGCCCGCGGGACGTTCAGCGGTGGCAGGTCGACCCACCGCCCGTCGCGCATGGCCATCACCCGAGCGGACGCGACCGCTGTCAGGTTCTGGCCTTTCGCCTGCCAACCACCGATCACTACGGGCTCGTCGTTGTAGGTGACGGCCATCGCGTGATTGAGCGGGACGGGGAGGTCGGGGCCGGCCTTCCAGGTGTCGATGGCCGGGTCGTAGCCCTCCTGCCGGGCGGAGACGCCGTTGTCGTCCAGTCCTCCGAAGACCCAGAGAGTCCCGTCCGCGACCGTCGTCGCCGTCTGCTGGCGGGCGACTCGGGCGTCGCCGACCGGTCGCCACGCCGCGGTCGGGTCGGCTGCCGGCGGCTCACCCGCTTTCTGGGCGGTCGGTCCCGCGGCGCCCGGTCCGATTGCCTCCCTGTACACCAGGTAACCACCACCGGCCAGCACCATCGTCACCACGAGTGCGAGCACGGTCAGGATTCCACGCCGGCGGGTGCGGGCCTGCCGACCGCTGTCCGGCACCCCCGGCGGCCAGGGCGGCGGACCCGTCGGCGGCCATAACCGCCCCGAGGGGTGCGAGGGGTGCGAGGGGTGCGAGGGGTGCGAGGGGTGCGACTCCGGCTGGATCTGCTCGGTCGGGGCGAAGAAGCGACGCTGACCGTCCGAATCCTCGAACCGAATCTGGCGGTAGCCGCCGGCATCCGCCGCCGACGGATGTGCCTCGGCCGGCTGGGCGGGCTCCAGCGGTGCCAGCGCCATGGCGTCCGAACGCAACCCGATGTGCCGCTGGGCGGCTTGGAGTTCGTGTCCGAACTCCTCGGCGGAGGCCGGCCGAGCGAACGGATTCGTCGCCATCGCCCTCTCGATGACGGCGCACACCCCGTCCGGGATACCTCGAGCGCGCAGGTCCGGCACCGTTTGGGTACTGATCCTCACGAATTGCGCCACGAGTTCCTCACCGGTCTTCCGCTCGAACGCCGCCCGCCCCGCGATCAGCGAAAAGATCGTGGCGCCCAGACCGTAGACGTCCGAACGCGCGGTCGGTGATTCGCCGTTGAGGACTTCCGGCGCGGTGAACGCCAGTGACCCGGTGAACCCGCCGGTGGCGGTTTCGTAACCGCCGGCGATGTGCGCAATACCGAAATCGGTCAACTGTGGCTCGCCGTAGTCGGTGAGCAGGATGTTCGCGGGTTTGATGTCGCGATGGAGGGTGCCGGTGCGGTGCGCCGTCTCCAGGGCACCCGACAATTTCACCCCGATGCTGATCGCCTCCGGCCAGGGCAACGGACCTTCCCGTCGTATCTGCACCGCCAGCGAGTCGCGCGGGTGGTAGTGCATCACGATGTACGGACGCCCGGTCTCGGTCACGCCGACCTGCAGGATGTTGACGATGTTCGGGTGGCCGGAGAGCCCACCCATCGCGTACCCCTCCCGCAGGAAACGCTCGCGGTTCTCGGAGTCGAGGTCCGACGTCAGGACCTTGATTGCGACCATCCGACCGAGCGAACGCTGCAGGCAGCGGTACACGACACCGAACCCACCCCGGCCGACCTCCTCGGCACCCGCGAACCCGGCAGCGTCCAACTCTGCCACGATGCCGTGGCCGGCTGCGCGGATCGACGCCGCCTGGGTCGCGTCTGGGTCGAAATCTGCCATCGAGCGCCTCGGTTCCGTCCGATATCCGCGCCGGCGCGTTCACCGCCACAGACGCGAATATCCTTCTGCCACAAGGGCGAAACGCGGATTCCACTCGCCGGACATCGACGGGAGCCGCCCTGTCCAGCAAGTATTCGACGCACCCCGCAGCACGTCAAGATGACAGTTTCCCCACCCCAGGGTGCCTAGCGGTGGCCACGATTTCGTGTCGTGTCGGCAGCACGGCACCGATCGGGGCCCGTTGCCCCACTGGAAGGTGCCGTCGTAGAACTAGCAGGTGCCGTCGTAGAGCGCGTACCCGCCCGCTCCCGCAGCCTTCGCACGATACATCGCCGAATCCGCCCGCCGAACGAGCTCTTCACGAGTGCACTCCGGGTCGGACAGTGCAACACCGATACTGGCACTGATCGGCCACTCGAGCGAGCGCGACCGATGCAGGTCGGCGAAGCTACCGGCAATCCGGGCGGCGATCGCGACCGCCTCCGGCGCGCCCGCGACGTGCTCACAGACGACCACGAATTCGTCACCGCCGAGGCGGGCAACGGTATCGCCCGGGCGTACCGCCGACCGCAGATGCCTGGCGAGCACGATGAGCGCGTCGTCGCCGACCGCGTGACCGAGGCTGTCATTGACAGTCTTGAAGTCGTCGAGATCCACCAGCAGCAGCGCCACGCGCGGGCCACCCCGCGGCGCCGCGTCCAGGGCCTCGTCGAGCCGGCGGCGAGCCAGCGTGCGGTTCGGCAGTCCCGTCAGCGGGTCGTGCAAGCTCTGGTGCACCAGCGCGGCCTCGGCCTCGATACGGCGGATCGCCGCGGAGAGCACGGCTGTCACCGAACGCAAGAAGGTCAGGTCCCGCTCGGTGTAGTCACGGGGACGACGACTGTGCGCCGTCAACACACCCCACACCGCTTCGGAGCCGAACGGAACGCACACCCCGCTCTGCAACCCGCGCCCGCTCATCCCCGCCGTGGAGAACCGGGATTCGTGGACCCGATCGCTGCACACGATCACCGCCCCTGTGGCAGCGGCGTACCCGGGCTGCGATCCAGGCCCCGGCGAGAACGTCTTCGGACCGGGCTCGGGACCGCGGTAGGCGAGCACCGTGAGTTCGCCGTCGTCGGCCACCCGCGCGATCGACGAACAGTGCACCCCCATCAGCGCGGCCGCCGCCCCGGCCGCCGCCGTGAGCAGTTCGTCGAGGTCTGCGCCGACGGCGAGTTGGCTCAGGTCAGCGATCGCCTGCTGCTCCCGGGCCCGGTACGCGGACTCCCCCAGTGCGCGCTGCAGGCGTTGCTCGTCGTGTTCGGCGCCGCGGCGATCCTGGGCGATCGACCCGATCACCGACGGCCCGGTCGCCGTGTATTCGAGCACGAACGTCGAAATCAGCATCGGGATCGGCTCACCCGTGACGAAATGGCGAAACTCGGTCAACCCGGTCCACTCTCCCCGATCGGCCAGAGCCGACTCCACGTCACGCGCCTGCACGAGGCCGACGTCGGTGAACAGCTCCGCGGTCGTCCTCGAGTACGCATGCACGGCATCACCGAATCCGAGGACGCCGACACCCGCGGGATTGACGTACACGATCCGACCGGACACGAATTCGGACACGAACACCAACGCCGGACTGTGTTCGAGGACCGCGAGCAGCATCCGCGAATCCGGCAGCGATTCCATGGACACTCCCTCCGCTGCGAACCTTCCGTCCTGCACCCGCCTCGACCTCCATCCACGATAAGCGTTCCCGGAAGTGACGCCTCGGGCGTCGTGACGCCATTGTGCCGCGCCTGCCGTCTCGAGTCGCGTCCCACGCGCGCGGGCGTGGGACGTTGATTCCGCCTCGATGTAGGGGCACCATCGTGGGCATGCGCAGAGCGCGTTGGCCGGCATTCGCGCCGCCGACAGCCAGTGGGACCGCAGTGCACGGTCCCACCATTCTCGCGTCCGGAACTCACCTCACCCTCGACCTCCTCGGCATTGTCGCGTTCTCGTCGGGTATCCACGTCCGTCTCGCGTTGACCGCCACGGGGCGGACCGCCGAACGGGCACATCACGAGACACGGGTGCTGTCCGATCCGGCGGATCCCGACACCCAGTGGTCGTACCTCTCGGTGCTGCTGCAGTTGGGGTCTGTCGTGGGCGTTGCCGACCCCTATCTGCCACGGTCCGGCTCACCCCGGAAATGGGGTGGAGTGCCCGCCTACCGCACGGAGCCGAACTACTGGCTCGGCACGTGCACGCGCCCGCACGACATCATGATCTCGGCGGGGTGGCCGGAGATCGGCCTGGGTCCGACCTGTCTGACTGCACTCCTGGAACCGAGCCCGTCGACCGTCACCTCCGACTGACGCAAGGTCCAAACTCACCCATTCGTAGTGGTTGCGGCTAGCGTCGGAACCTCGGTCTGCAGACCGGCGTGGCTGCGACGGTGCTCGTGAAGTCCACCGAGGTGCTGCTCGGCGTCGACTGACGGACTAGTGCGCCGAGATCGGGAGGGAATCGGATGCGTTCACCACCTCGAAGGGCATCTCGATACGGGCAGCCGTCCCCGAACGTGGTCCCGGGCGGACGGAGAAGCTGCCCCCGGCCGCGACGACGCGGAGTTCGTGCGACGTCAGTCCGATGTGCCCTCGGCTGAGACTGCGGTCGATCGCCTCACGGGAGATGCCGCACCCGTCATCGGTGACGTCGAGGACCGCATGCTCACCGGTCCGCGACAGCTCGACCCGCACGGTGCGGGCTCCCGCGTGCTTGACCACGTTGCTGAGCAATTCACGTGCCGCGCTGAACAGCACGTCGTCGGCCGACGTGCGCAAGTCGTCGTCCCATTCCGCCGTCTGGAGATCCACGTCGAAACCGCCACGCGCCTGGGCGGACCGGACGATGTCGCCGAGAGCGCGGGCAAGTCCGACGCGGTCGAGCACCGTGGGATGGAGTTCCGAGACGGTGGCCCTCAGCAGCGACGCGGATTCGGTGAGTGCGTGGGTGATGCGGTCGACGGCCTCCGGATCGGCGTCGCCGGAGAGGTCGTCGAGATCCATCTTCGCGGCCAGGACGAATTGCAGCGCCCCGTCGTGGAGTTGCTCGGACAACGCGCGTCGTTCGCGCTGCTCGAGACCCATCAACTCCGCGAGCAGAGCGGTGCGGTCGTGGACGAGATGACCGATGGTGAGCACCCTGGATCGTTGAATTCTACTGAGCACAACTGCGCCCGCCGAGAGGATGGCGAGTGCCATCGTGCTGAGCAGGATCGACGACCACGGTTCCTCGTTGGACGCCATCGTGGCCCAACTGGCGGCGAGGAACACCAGCACCGTGGGCACGACCACGGAGGCGCAGACACCCGGGCGAAGCTGAGTGCACGCCAGTAACGGGATCACGAACAGTCCGTTGGTCAAGATGTCTGCGGTCCAACTCTGTTGTGCCGCAATTCCGGTCAGTAACGTGAGGCTACCGATGACCGCGAGGTCCACGAACAGCGCGAGCCACATCGCGTTGACCGGGCCGGGACCGCCTCGACGGGTCCACAGCGCGAGCCCGACGGTCCAGAACGCGTAGCCGGTCAGGGTCGCCAGGCAGACATTCGCGTCGTTCACGGGAGGGACGAACACCAGCGTCAACGCAATGAAGAGCACCAGCACACCACGAAGCGCGAGTTGCAGGTACGCGCCGCGATACGCGTGCTCGAGGACGATGCGTTCGAGATCCGGGCTTCCGCCGAGATCCGCGGGCACTACCGATGACTCAGCCATGGAACGGCCTCCTCGGCCGGGCGACTCCGACAGGAAGATCCGGGCACGTCAACTGCTGGACCTGCGACAATGCCCCAGCATTCTAGCATCGCAGGATGGGGATCCGCGGGATCGGCGGACCACGTCCGCTCGCCCCACCAGCGGTGTTCGGGGCCGATCCGTCGATGCGAGACGACACTCCCGCATTCGTGGGAACATCTCAGGCGATCGGTCCCGGAGACCGAACGGAAAGGGGTGTCACGCATGACCAGGATTCGGCGGCGGTCCGCGGTGGCCTTGGCCTCGATCGCCGGTGCCTCGTCTCTTCTTCTCGCGGCCTGCGCCCAGGATGCGTCGTCGACCGACGGCACCGAGTCCGTCGCACCGAGCGCCGCCGGCGAGACACCGACAGCCGAGCCGGCGGTCAACGGCGTCGATGCGAAGCAGTAC